>CACWHO010000094.1 GCA_902760765.1 uncultured Eubacteriales bacterium
TTTTTATCTGAAACTTGAATATAAACTCCATTATCAATAGAAACCCACATATCAATATCAAAATTATCATAATTATCAATAAAAGTACCAATAATTTCAGTTATTTCAACTGGATTTTGGTATTTTTTTTGCCATGTTTGAGACTTATTAATATTAACAGAAGTATCATAAAATAAACTTAAAAATTTTTCTATGTTAGATGAATTTTTACTAAAAATATTTACTGAAACCATTAAATAAAAAAACTCCTTTCTAATTTTTATTTAAAATTTGTTGTTTAAACTCAAAATTTATATAATTTAGTATAATTAAAATTTTAAATTATATACTCAAGAATAAACTTTGTATATTTGTAAATAATAACAAAAATGGCATTTAATTGCCTTATAAAGTTGAAAAAATTAATTTAAATGGAGGAATTTACTTGAAAAAATATAAAATTTTATGCATTATATGTATAATAGTTACTGTTTTTATTGGGAGTTTTTTAATTTATAAAGTAGTAGCAAGTAAAAAAGATGATGATGATATATATAACAAAACATTTGCAGAAGTTCAACATATAGATAGTAAATTAACTGAGATTTTTAACAAAATGAATAATATTAATATGGAAAATTTTGAATTAGTAGAAGAAAAAATTGAAGATAATAATTCCAATAATTCCTCATCTTCACAAGATAGTCAAGCAAGTAGTGGTGGACAACAAAGCAATAATAGTGACAACAGCAATGGGGATAGCTCAAATAAAAATTCATCAAAGTCTCAAGAAGACAATAAAAAGTACACATTAAAAGAAACCGGAATACTTACAAGTAGTACAGATATAAATTGGGATGTTGTAAAAAATGAAGTAGAAAAATTATATCCATCAATATACCCAGCAACATTGGATTTATATAAAGTTGGAGTTGGTCAAGAACAAATAGTATCATTTAATAGCGAATTTGACAATTTAACTATTGCTGTAAAAGATGAAGATAAAGAAAAAACATTGGAAGAATTATCAAAGATTTATAATTATTTACCTGGATTTTTAGAAAAATGCACAAATGAAGAAAAAGAAAAAGTAGTTATAAATACTAAAAATCAAATTTTAAAAGCGTATAGTCTACTTGAAAAAGAAGACTGGAATGGTATTTTGGATAATATAAATAATGCTTCTAAAACTTTTACGACGCTTGTAACAAGTACAGAAAATAAAGAACAAAATAACCAATATAATATAAACAAGACATATATAATGATAAATGAACTAAAAAATGCGGCTGAACTTAAAGATAAAGATGTTTTTTTAATAAAATATAAAAATTTACTGGAAGAATTACAAAATATATGATATAATCTAAAAATAGAGTAAGCGAGGTAGTCGCTGGCAAGTTTCGAAAGAAATTGCGAGAGGAAAGTCCGGGCTCCATAGAGCAAAGATGCTAGATAACGTCTAGTGAGGGTGACCTTAAGGAAAGTGCAACAGAAAACAACCGCCATTTTTGGTAAGGGTGAAAAGGCGAGGTAAGAGCTCACCGCCTTTATGGTGACATAAAGGGTCAGTGTAAACCCCATCTGGAGCAACACCTTGCAAAGAAGATTAAGCCTGCTCGGCGCCTTCTTGATTTGAGTGGCTTGAGATATATAGCAATATATATCCTAGATAAATGACTACAGTAAATACAGAACCCGGCTTATTACTTACTCTATTATATTTATTATTAATCCAATTTTTGAAGATTTATAAAAAAGAGATTATTTATAAATAAATTTAAAATCATCTGGCAAATCTGCCACAAAATCCATATTTTCAGCAGTAATTGGGTGTACAAATTTTAATTCATAGCAATGCAATGCCTGTCTATCAATAAATTTAGAAGAAGAGCCATATAAAGTATCCCCAAGTAAAGGATGACCGAATTGCAGACATATGTACTCTAATTTGATGTGTTCTACCAGTTTCCAATGAACATTTTACAAGAGAACAATTTAAATTTTTAAGTTCCTTTAATACTTCATAATGTGTCACAGAATGTTGACCATATTCTGAAATATGCCTTTCAATAATACTATTTTCCTTCCTTGAAATAGGTAAATCTATAGTACCTGACTTATTTTCAAAAACTCCTTCACAAATACATAAGTAATATTTTTTAAATATTTTTTTCTGCATTTCAAGAGATAAATATTCTTGAATATATTCACATTTAGCAAAAACAACAATTCCAGAAGTGTTTTTATCTAACCTATTTACTGGTCTTATTTTTTTCTTTAAACCAATGGAATCAAAATAAAATCTAATACCATTACTTAATGAATCTGCATAATGTAAAATAGAAGGATGAACTGCAATGCCGGCATTTTTTTTAACAATAAGCAACCATTCATCTTCATATATTATATTTAAATTCATTTTTGATGGAATAATATTTGAATTATCCTCTTCATAATCAAAATTAATTGTTAAAATATCTCCTGATTTTGGCATAAGCCTTGTATCAAAATTTTTACCATTAATATAAATACAATTTAATCTAATTAATTTATATAATAGTCTTTCAGAAACATAAAGTTTGGTTTTTAATATGGAATTTAATGATATATTATTTGAATTTATTGTGTATTGTAGTTGCATAATTTTCTCCTTTTCATAAAATATAACATAAACAATTAAAAATTAAAATGAATTTGCTATTATTTCCTTTACAATTTCAAAAATTATGTATATAATTCAATATGTGAGGAGAAAAATTATGAAATTTGGGTTATCAGATGAGGTAAATAATAAAATATTGGATATAGTAAGAAAATATGATAAATATACATTTAAAATTTTTGGCTCATCTGATATTGATATTGCCATTTTTAAAGATGTTCCAATAGATATACAATACAAAATTATGAATGATTTTGATTTATTAGATGTAGTTTACAAAATAGATTTAATTTTTATAAATAAAAATACTAAAAAAGAGATTTTAAATGAAATTGAGAAAGAAGGAATTGTACTAGAATGAAGAGATTTGAAGAAAGAAAAGAAGACTTAAAAAATGCTGAATTAAGATTAGAAGAAGCATTAAAAGAAAATGCAACAGATATAGTAATTGATGGCATTTTACATAGATTTGAATTTACATTTGAATTAGCATGGAAAACAATGAAAGATTATTTAAATTATTTAGGCATTGAACAAAATACAGGAAGCCCAAGAGAAGTAATTAAAGAAAGCTTTGCAAATAAGCTAATAGATGACGGAGAAATGTGGATAAATATGATGCTATCTAGAAATGCATTATCACATTTATATGATGAAGAACAATCAAGAGAAATATACAATGAAATAAAAAATAAATATATTTTTGAATTTCAAAAGTTAATAAAAAAGCTAGATAATATACAAATATAAAATAAGGAGCAACTATGAGAATTAGATACAAAAAGTGGGCAAGACCAGAACTTGAGGCAAGTAAATTTTATATAGATAATCCTGAAGAATGGAAAGGAAAATGGAAAGATTTTTTTAAAAATTCTGAAAATCCAATTCATTTAGAGTTAGGATGTGGCAAAGGTCAGTTTATATCTAATTTAGCATCAAGTAATTTAAA
>CACWHO010000095.1:0-493 GCA_902760765.1 uncultured Eubacteriales bacterium
GAGTAAAAGGAAAAAGTACTTATATTTTTATTGATGAAATTTACTTGTTATTTCAATATGAATATTCAGCAAATTTCTTATTTACATTATGGAAAAGAGTTAGAAAATATGGAGCATTTGCAACTGGTATAACACAAAATGTTGAGGACTTACTTCAATCACATACTGCAAGAACAATGCTTGCAAACTCTGAATTTATTATAATGTTAAATCAAGCAAGTACAGACAGATTAGAACTTGCAAAATTATTAAATATATCAGATCCACAAATGAGTTACATTACAAATGTTGGAGCAGGAGAAGGCTTAATAAAGGTTGGCTCTAACATTGTTCCTTTTGTAAATAAATTTCCAAGAAATACAGAATTGTATAAACTTATGAGCACCAAGCCCGGAGAGGAGTACGAAGAATAATGTTTAAAGATAAAGATATTTTAATTTCTTTAACAATACTGCTAGTAACAATTTTAGTTGCTAGCAGTTATTATGTTATA
>CACWHO010000095.1:517-3335 GCA_902760765.1 uncultured Eubacteriales bacterium
AATACTGCTAGTAACAATTTTAGTTGCTAGCAGTTATTATGTTATAAATAATTTAATGAAAGAAAAAAAGGAAAATGATATGTTTAAAAATTTAGAACAAGAAATAATAGACAATGTGTCGAATAATGTCGAAGATAATTTGCAAAATAAAACTGATAAAAAGGCAGAAAATAATTCAAACAAAATTGACCAGATTTCAACTCAAAAATCTAAAACAACAAATTATTCAATTGCTGATTTAAAAAGTCTTAAAATTAAAAATAGCGACATTGTTGGCTGGATTAAAGTTGATGGGACAAACATCAATTATCCTGTTATGCAGAATGGACAATTTTATTTACATAGAAATTTTTATAAAAAGTATTCACAGCTTGGCACACCTTTTTTGCAAGAAGATTGTAGCATAAAAACAAGTGATAATTTAATAATTTATGGTCATCATATTAAATCTGGAAAAATGTTTGCAGATTTAGTTAAATATCAAAATTATAATTTTTATAAAAAGCATAAATACATAAAATTTTATACTCAAGAAAATGGAGAAACAAAAGAAAATACTTATGAAATTTGTTATGTTTTTAAAACAACGGCAAATGAAAATGGCTTCAAATTTTATTCATACACAAAATTTTATGATGAAGAAGAATTTAATTCATTTGTCGAAAATTGTAGAAAAAGAGAATTATATAGTACAGGAATTGAAACAAAATATGGAGATAAGTTTTTAACTTTGGTAACTTGTGAGTATAGTCAAAAAAATGGCAGAATAATTGTAATAGGAAAGATTCTACATTAAAATTTAAAAAAACATAGAAATGTGAAAACTGTATTGTAAAAAAAATAATTTAATGATAATATATGTTATATAATTATGTATTTAAAATAAAGGGGAAAATAATGACAAATAAACAAATTGAAACACTAAATAAATTAAAAAAATTAAAAGATTCTGGTGCAATTTCTGAAATGGAATTTAATAGTGAAAAACAAAAAATACTTAATGATGTAACTCCTGAAAATCAAATAATAGAAAAAAATGAACTCAATAGTGGAATTAGATGTCCTAAATGTGGAAGCAATAATGTTCAAATGATTAATGAAACTTATACTACAGGAAAAGATTTTAGTGGATCAAATGCCTGCTGTGGATGGATTTTACTTGGTCCAATAGGCCTACTTTGTGGTTCTTGTGGAGATGGCAAACAAGCACATAATGTTAATTATTGGGTATGCAAAAAATGTGGTAAAAAATGGCGTGCATAGAAAAAAAAGATGATATTTGGATAAAACTAATGGAAGTTGGTCATAAATTAGGTTGCCATCAAAGAGCTGATAGAAGTTTTTTTATTGGTCAATACCAATTTCCAGTATGTGCAAGATGTACAGGAGTAATAATTGGTCAATTTCTAGAAATTTTGTTTATAATAATAAAACAAAATATAAATATTTATATTTCATTTTGTTTTATGCTTATAATGTTTTTAGATTGGTTTTTACAATATAAAAAAATAAAAGAATCTAATAATATCAAAAGAATAATTACTGGAATACTTGGTGGATTAGGACTCACTTATTTATATTATTTTGTAATTATATTTATTTATAATTTAATAAAATGAAAGGAGATGTTGAAATATGACAGATGAAGAAATTGATAAACTTCAAAAACTTCAAGAATTAAAAGAAAATGGAATCTTGAGCCAAGAGGAATTTGATAAAGAAAAAGATAAAATTCTAAATCAACAACAAACAAATTATTCTAAAAATGTTAATGCTATTCAGTATAATAATTCTTACAACGAAAATGCTAGTTACTCTGAAAACAAAGGTGATAAGTATGCAAAAACTGCAAGAATAATAACTGGAATAGGGTTGATAATAAATCCATTTGGAATACTTGGAATTTTAGGTTTAGTTTATAGTATAATGGCTTTGTCAAATAATGCTGAAAAAGAAAAAGGTTGGGCTACTACTTGTTTAATAATTTCGATTATTGAGATTATATTCTGGTTTATTGTTTTTGTAGGTATAATGTCGGAAGACACTGGTTCTTCATATTACTATTAAATTAAAAAGGAGAAAAACAATGGGTAAGATAATAATGTTAAGAGAGAGTAATTATGCAGGAGCAGTTGCAAGTTATAATATTTTTTTAGATAATCAGAAAATTGGAAGTATAAAAAATGCAGGTCAATTAGAAATTGATATTGCAAATGGAAATCATGAGATTTATTTAACAAATGCAATATTAAAAATTGGAAAGTCAAATGTTCTAAATTTTAATTCAACAGATAATTCAGTAATAAAAATACTTGTCAAATCTGTTATGAGCTCAATATCAGGAATAAAACTTGAATTGGTTTCAAATAATAATAATTTTTCAAAAAAAATAGATGATAAGTATGAAATGTTAGAAAAACTTAATGAATTAAAAATAAATGGAACAATAAATGAGGAAGAATTTGAAAATGAAAAGAAAAAAATTTTGGAGGGAATTTAATGGAATTTGTATATATAATAATATGGGCTCTTTTCTGGGGAATAATATGTCAAGCTGTTGGAAGTTCTAAAAATATAAATGGATTCTGGTGGGGATTCTGGTTAGGTTTTATTGGATTAATCGTAGTGTTATGTTCAAAAGGACAACCTGATATAAATACAATAGAACCAGATACTAATTATCCTAATGAACAGAACACTAATAAATTTGACCAATTACAGAAATTATCAAAATTAAAAGAATCAGGTGCAATAACTGAGGAAGAATTTGAAAATGAAAAAAAGAAAATATTAAATAATTAAATTTTATATTTTAATA
>CACWHO010000096.1 GCA_902760765.1 uncultured Eubacteriales bacterium
AACATGAAAACTTATATGTTCATCAAGATGATGTACCTGTATTTGATGGAACAAACATGTCTTACACAGTATTGCTAACAATGAAACGAATGGAACAAGCAACAGAAAGAGATAATTTAGCATATTTAAGTGAAAGAAGTGATGAGGAAAATCTACCAAAATCACAAAGAATTATCAATAGCATAGCTAGAGAATATGGACTTGATCCAAATGATACACGAGTAATGGCTACAGCAAGAATTGCTCTTATATATAGTAAAGACAAAGATAATAAGGTAAAAATAGGCGATTTATTATCTTCGCCATTAAAAACAGGATTAACTGAAGAACAAAAACAAAAAGCTACAGCACATATAATGCACCAAGTTAAAAAAGCATTAAAACAAATAGGTGTACAAGATTCTGAAGTTGATTTATCATCATTAAGTGAAAAACAACAACAGATGCTACAATCTGTTATGCAAGAAATAGAAAAAGAAAATGATGAAAGAGGTGAAAGATAATATGGATAATATAAGAGAAATATTAGGAAATGCAACAATGGCTTATACTAATATGGATGCAAATATTGATGGAAAAAAAATAGTTCAAAATATATTTGAACTATTAGATGAGAACAAAGAAAGTATAGAAAAAGCGAATAAAATAGATGTAAAAAATAATAATGGATTTAAACTAAACTTTGATATGTTTCAAAAACTAAATAATGAAATAAATGCTATTGAAGATGTTTATAGAAAAGTTATATCTATGAATCAAAATGAAAATAATTATTTAGAGGGAAAACAAACAGATAATTTAGGAACTATATGTCTTGTTTATGATGGAAACACATATTGCTTATTAGAATTAGTTTTAAAAGCAATATTGACACATAACAGCATAATCGCCACTAGCGAATCTGATTATATGAAAGCTACAAATGAACTAATTGTAATATTAATTCAAAGAATATTAGAGGCATATAACATAGATAAAAACTTGGTACAAATATTATATACAAGTAGAATAGAAGAATTATTATCAAACAGCACAAGTATAAATAAGGTATTTGCTATTGGAAATAAAGGTTTTCAAGATAGAATAAGAAAAGCATCAAAAGTTGAAGTTATTAGCAAAGGATATAATTATTTTGACTTATATATTGAAGATTTAACCAATTTAACTTTCATCAAAAAAATAGTGAAGGAAGAAGAAAATATAGATATATATGTAAAAAGTGGTTTAAAAGTTCCTTTTGAAGATTATATTGAAGTAGAAGATATTGATGAAGCAATAGCACAAATAAATTTTAATACATCAGGATATAGTAGTAGCATATTTACAGATAATAATCAAAATGCATCAGTATT
The DNA here is from genome assembly GCA_902760765.1 of uncultured Eubacteriales bacterium. Classification (GTDB taxonomy): domain Bacteria; phylum Bacillota; class Clostridia; order TANB77; family CAG-508; genus CAG-269. Next base: position 1,353 of record CACWHO010000096.1, read on the forward strand.
TTTAAGAGAAGTTAAAACAGATAATGTATCTGTTAATAGTAGTCCTTTAATTGAAAATATTGTTGATGTAGATATTAATTTACTTCTATCAAGAAAGAATATGTTTTATCCTAATCCTTTAGCAGAGGGAACAGAAAAGAACAAGTTTGAATTTCCTACAGCAAAGGCTATTCTTGAAAAAAATAAAAACAGAGCAGAACAAGCAATGATAGAAGAAATGCAAAAAGAAAATTCTAAATTAAAAGCAAATAGTGAGCAGTTACAAAAACAAGCTAAAATGCAATTAGATCAAAAGGAAATGGAAGTAAACGATTTAAAAAGACAATTATATGAATCTCAAAGTCTTGCCAATAAATATATGAATATCTTTAGAAAATCATTTTTTAGTAGATTATTTAGTGGATTAAGAAAAGAAGATATTGAAAATGATACAAAATTGCTTTCATAAATACATTAAAAAATCATAAGACAAGAAGAATAAAAGATAAAATATATCAATAATCTTCTTGTCTTTGTTAATAAGTGAGGTACAAATGAAATTATCAGTTAGTATAAACTTTTAGTAGGAAAATTGAATAATAAAAATTGAAAAAGAGATACCAATTTGATATTATGTCTTTATAAGAAAAAATAACAATTAAATGAGGTATCTCTTAGGTATTCAATTATACAAAAAATTTATGAGAAAAACAATAAGATTTTAAAAGAAGGTTTAAAAAAAGTACTTTCAGGAGAAGATGTAAGTTCTTTAACAGGTGCTATAAAAGAGCTTACAGATATTTTAGGAAAAGAATTATTTTCAAAGATAGCAAAACAAATAGAAGAAGATAAACAATTAGAAAGAAGCACAAAACATTTAGAAAACAGATTAAAGAAAATAGAGAATGCAAAGACATAAATAATGAATCAATGGTCTGGGATAGAAGCACATGAAAAATATAAAGATAAATTGACAGGATGTTGCCAGGAAGGCCAAGTACATCATACGTTATCAGAAAGAATGAGCACGGATGCAAAAGTGTGGAGCGAAAATGGAATTGATGAAATGAGTCAATTAAGGGCATCTACACAAAATGGTGGAAATATATACAAAAAAATAATAGATATATCAACCAAAGAAAAAAGAAATAAAAAAGTTGAAAAATTAGAAAAAAGAATAAGAAGAAAAGCAAATAAAAAAATATTTGGAACAATAGGAGTACAAATGCCAACATTAGCAGGAGCTATAGATGAATTGTATTATGAATTAAAAAATATATGGTACGGAAAAGCAATGTAAGTATTGAAATATAAGTAAAAATGTGATATTTTAAAAAAGCCTATAAGAATGTTTATTAAGTAAACCTAAAAACAATTAAATAAAAAGGTAAAAATATATTAAATTGGGAAATCTTCTAAATTATGAAATAAAAGCCATTCATAATTTTAATAAATGGTTTTCCTACAAAAAATTTATGCTATCA
>CACWHO010000097.1 GCA_902760765.1 uncultured Eubacteriales bacterium
AGGTTTAAAGAAAAGATATGGAGAAAATTATTCAGAAGAAATAAAACAAAGAGCAGAATATGAAATGAGTATAATCAAAAAAATGGGATATGTTGATTACTACTTAATTGTATGGGATTTTATACATTATGCAAAAACACATGATATTCCGGTTGGACCAGGTAGAGGCTCTGGAGCAGGCTCAATTTTAGCTTATGCAATAGAAATAACAGATATTGACCCAATGAAATATGGTTTGCTATTTGAAAGATTTTTAAATCCAGAAAGAATAAGCATGCCAGATTTTGATGTTGACTTTTCAGATGAAAAAAGACAAGATGTTATAGATTATGTATCAAGAAAATATGGACACGACCATGTTTCACAAATTATAACATTTGGAACAATGGCTGCAAAAATGGTTATAAGAGATGTTTCAAGAGTACTAGACTATCCATATAGTGAAGCAGATGCATTGGCAAAAATGATTCCAAATGAAATTCACATTACAATAAAAAAAGCATTAGAAGAAAATAGAGAATTAAGAGAAAAATATGAAACAGATGAACAAGTTAAAAAAATATTAGATATTGCAATGGCACTTGAAGGAATGCCAAGACAAGCCTCAACACATGCATGCGGAGTTGTTATAACAAAAGACCCAGTAGATACTTATGTCCCTTTATATGTAAGAGATGGGCAAATAAACACACAATACATAATGACAACACTAGAAGAATTAGGCCTTTTAAAAATGGACTTTTTAGGATTGCGAAATTTAACTGTTATTCAAAATACAATAGAAATGGTAAAAAAAGAATATGGAATAGATATCAAATTTGACCAAGAAATGAATGACCCAAAAGTATATAAATTATGGCAAGATGGAAATACAGCAGGAATATTCCAATTTGAGTCACAAGGTATAACAAACTTTATGAAAGAATTAAAACCAGATTGTTTAGAAGATTTAATTGCAGGTGTTTCACTATACAGACCTGGACCAATGGACCAAATACCACGTTATATTAGAGGTAAAAGAAATCCAGGACATAATGAATATACACATCCAAAATTAGAGCCAATTTTAAATGTTACATATGGTTGTATGGTTTATCAAGAGCAAGTTATGCAAATAGTAAGAGATTTAGCAGGATATTCTCTAGGTAGAGCAGATTTAGTTCGTAGAGCAATGGGTAAGAAAAAACTTGATGTAATGGCAAAAGAAAGAGAAATATTTATACATGGTCAAGTAGATGAAAATGGCAATGTGGTAGTTCCTGGATGTGTTAGAAATGGAATTGATGAACAATCTGCAAATAAAATTTTTGATGAGATGGCAGAATTTGCAAAATATGCATTTAATAAATCACATGCAGCATGTTATGCAGTTGTAGCATATAGAACAGCATATTTAAAAGCATATTATCCAGCTGAATTTATTGCATCAACATTAAATAGCTATTTAGGAAACTTAGATAAAGTGCCACAATATATTGATGAGTGTAAAAGACTTGGAATTCAAATTTTAAAACCAGATATAAATAAAAGTTTTGAAAAATTTACAGTTGAATCTGGGAAAATTCGTTTTGGACTTGGAAGTATTAAAAATGTTGGAACTGTCCCAGTAGAAAGCATTGTAAAAGAAAGAGAAGAAAATGGAAAATACAGAAGTTTTACAGATTTTTGTGAAAGAATAGCAGATACACAAGTAAACAAAAAATGTATTGAAAGCTTGATAAAAGCAGGAGTGTTTGAAGAATTTGAAGAAACCAGAGCAACATTGCTTGCATCATTTGAAGATATTATAGATACAATACAAAGTGGAAAGAAAAAAGAATTTTCTGGACAAGTAACAATGTTTGATTTAGGCAGTAAAGAAGAACAAAAAGAAAAAGAAAAACAAAAATATCAATTTAACATAAAAGAAGAATTCCCTGAAAGAGAATTATTGTCAATGGAAAAGGAAATGCTTGGAATTTATATTTCTGGACACCCATTAGAAAAATATAGAAACATAATAAGTGCAAAAACAAATATAACATCAATGGATTTAAAAGAAATAACAAAACAAAATGTTACAGATAATGGCATAGATGAAGAAGAGCAAATCCAAAAATCAGAAAAACCAAAATTTAATGATGGACAAAATGTAGAATATGCTGGAATAATTACAAAAATAAAAAAGAAATTTACTAAAAATAATAAATTGATGGCATTTATAACAATTGAAGATTTATATGGAACAGCTGAAGTTCTTGCATTTGAAAATACAGTAATATCTGCAGAAAAAGTACTTATAGAAGAAAATGTTGTTTTAGTTAGTGGAAGATTAAGCATTAGAGAAGACCAAGATGCTACAATAATTGCAAATGATATAAAAAATTTAGATGATGTACAACAAAATGTTATAACAGTTGATATTACAGACTTTTCAGAAGAAAGAAAAGAAAAATTAAGATGTGCAATAAAATATTTTTCAGGTGACAGAAACAATATGAATATACAAGTAAAAGTAGGAGATAAAATACTTCCATGTGGAGCAATTTTCTATAATGAAAAAGTTAAAGAAATAATAGATAATATATAGAGATTTAATAATAAATATTCTAATGTAAGTAGGTAATTTTATGAAAAAAATTTATGAAGCGGTTGGCAGCGAAAAAGAAGATATAATAAATGTAGATAATGAATTAAAAGCCTTTGATAAAGGCAGAATTAATGATGTTGAAATTGAAGACTTATTAATGATTACAAGGCTAAAAGCTATTCCTAAAAATTTAATTGTAAACAATATATGGTCATTAAATGG
>CACWHO010000098.1 GCA_902760765.1 uncultured Eubacteriales bacterium
TTTTCTCATGCTTTTCTTTGAATTTAAATTTATTTCCAAATTAAAACACCTCTAATAATATTTATTAGAAGTGTTATTATTTAATACATAAGTTTTATTTTAAATTTAAAAATTTATTTACAATTTTTTGTATCCAATTTTGTTTTTTATCTTCTTTTATAACTTTTTCTGTTGTACTTTCAACATAGTCTTTTTTTGGTAATGTTACATATACTATTTGTTTACTTGAAAGTTTTTGCATTCCAAGTTCTTCTTTTGCAACTTTTTCTATATTGCTTAAATTTAAGCTATTTTCAATACTAACCTTTAATTGTTCATTTTCTTTTTGTAATGAAGATAGCTCATTTTTCTGTTTTTGAATTTGACTAAATTGATTATCTATTTGAGAGTTTCTACAGCTTATGGTTAATAAAAGCAAAATAACTGATGCAACAACTAATGCTGTTTTTTTATGTTGAACAGCTGAAACTTTAATATGTTTGTTTGGTTTATTTTCTACAACTCTTAGTCTTTTATTTGATGTTCTTCTATCATATTGTGGGTCAAGTTTTCTTGGGCTTGTTCCATATTCATATCTTGCTTGTGCCATAAACTATATCACCTCTCTTTCTTTTGTTACTTACATTCTTTCAAATATCCTTAATTTTGCACTTTTGCTTCTTGGATTGTTTTCTTGTTCTTCTTTTGTTGCAATTATTGGCTTTTTTGTTATTATTCTTCCTAATGATTTTGCTCCACATACACAATATGGCAAATCAGGAGGACATGTACATTTTCCTTTACTATCTATCATTGCAGTTTTTACTGCTCTATCTTCTAGTGAATGAAATGTTATAACACATAATCTTCCTTTGTTATTAAGGCATTTTATACTATTTACTATTGTGTCATATAATGGTTTTATTTCATTATTTACTTCAATTCTTATTGCTTGAAATGTCCTTTTTGCGGGATGTCCATCATTTTGTTTTGATTTAGGAATTGAATTTTCAATTATTTCTACTAATTCTTTTGTTGTTTCTATCTCTTTTGTTTTCCTGTATTTACAAATATTTCTTGCAATTTGTCTTGAAAATCTTTCTTCACCATATTTATAAATGATATCTGCTAATTCTTCTTCTCTATATTTATTAATAACATCTTTAGCTGTTAAATTTTGAGTTCTATCCATCCTCATATCAAGTTCATTTTCACCTAGGTAACTAAAGCCTCTATTTCTTTCATCAAGTTGATATGAAGAAACTCCTAAGTCAAGTAAAATTCCATCTACCTTTTCTATCCCAATATCATTTAAGATTTGTACAATATCATCATGATTTCCTTTAATAAATTTTACATTTGAAAATTCTTTTAAATTTTCTTTTGCTGCTTTAAGTGCATCATCATCTCTATCAATCCCAATAAGCATTCCCTTATTTGATAATCTCTTTATTATTTCTTTACTATGTCCTGCTCCTCCGAATAGTACCATCAACATATATTCCGTCAGGATTAATATTTAATCCTTTTATACACTCTTCAAGCATTACTGGTTTGTGTTTAAATTCCAATTTTCCACCTCAAATTTAAAAACATCATTTGTAAATTTATCTTTTGTACTTTTGTCTTTTGTACATTTTTCTCTTGAATAGTAAAATTCTTTGGTAAATTCATCTTTTGTTTTAAATTCATTTGTAATTTTATCTTTTGTATTTTTTTTCTTTTGTTTCTAGCATCTTTAGTACTTTTTTCTTTAGTATCTATATAAACTTTTGCAAGTTATATACCAAGCATTGTCATATTTTCAGCAATCTCATCAGCTGAAATATTTTCATCGCATTTTTCCCAATTTGCCTTATCCCAAATTTCTAATCTAGTTCCAACACCAATTATTACTATATCTTTATTTAAGCTAGCTGCAATTCTTAAATTGTTTGGTATTAAAAATCTCCCTTGTTTATCTATTTCACATTCAGTTGCACCTGAAAGGAAAAATCTGACAAAATTTCTCGCATTTTTGTCTGATAGTGGAAGTGCTTTTAGTTTTGTTTCAAAGTTCAACCATTCTTCTTGTGAGAACGCAAATAAACATCCGTCCAAACCTTTTGTTAAAACGAATTTGTCACCAATATCTTGTCTAAGCTTTGCAGGCATTATTAATCTGCCTTTTGCATCCAAAGAATGCTCGTATTCTCCCATTAACAATGGTCTTCACTCCTTTCCACTTTTCTACCACTTTGTTCCACTTTACTCCACTTCAACGTAATTGTAATATAACTTTTTTGATTTTGCAATACTTTTTAGAAAAAATTTTTGATTTTTTTACATTTTTAGTATTTATATTATTAAAATTATCTATGTTTTATAATATTAATAGTTCTATTTATTAATATTAATTATTCATTTTATTTTATCTTTTGCATTGCTATACTTAAAATTAATAAAAAGCTTTAGAACTATGTAAGGAGGCTTATTTATGACTGAATATGAAAGAAATTTAAGAAAAAATATTGGTAAAAAAATTAAACTTGCAAGAACGAAAACAAAATATACTCAAGAAGAATTAGCTGAAGAACTTTCTCTTTCTCCAAGATATATTAGTCAACTAGAACGTGGAATAGCATTTGGAAGTGCAAGTACTATTGTTAATTTGTGTAAAGCATTAAACATATCTGCTGATTTTCTTTTTAATGATTTAATTAATCCAAATTTATCAGATTCTATTGAAAATATTGATTCTTCTTTTTTGAATAATTA
>CACWHO010000099.1:0-2729 GCA_902760765.1 uncultured Eubacteriales bacterium
TGAAAATGACAAGAGAGATATTTTAAATGATGCTAAAAAGCAAGATCCTCGATTGATAGAACTTGTATGTTTAAAAAATAGAAATGGACTAGCATATTTTACATGTATGTTTGATTTCTATCCAAAATTCAATTACATAAAAGAATTAAAAAAATAAAACAGAAAAATGAGTCTTAAAACTTATATTAAGAATTTCATAAAAATAAAGATTTGTAAATATTTAAAAGGAGAAGCAAAAACAATAATATAAATAGTAATATCTGTAGCATGATCTGAAGTAATAATTGGTGTAATATATCTATAACATAATCCACAGTTGTTACGCTTTTCCCCACTAATTAAAGGGGGAAGATTTTAATGCAAGATGAAACACAAATAGATGGGTATGTACAAAAAAGCGAACCATTTTTAATAACAGTAGAAGAAGCTTGTAAACTTACTAACATAGGCAGAAATACTATGTTGAAGTTTGTAAAAATGAAGGGATTTCCAGCAATAATACTTCCTCATAAAATTTTAATTGATAAATCAATGTTACCAGTTTGGATTTCAAAAAATTATGGCTATTATAAAATTTAATGTTGATTTTTATCTTATAAAATAGTAGAATGTTAAGCAATTTATTTTGATAATTTTTCCAAGATAAACTTATTTTACTTCTTACTATTTTAATTGAAGGAGGAAATAATAATTGGAAAAAGTAAAGGAAAGAACAAGCAAATATGGAATTTCTGTAAGAAATACAAGTAATGGCTACTTCGAGGCTAGAACTACATTTAGGTTAGGAGGTGGACATAGTAATAGGTTACAAAAAGGTGGTAAAACGCAAGAATTAGCAGTATTAAACTTATTAACTGCACTAGACACTTTTATTGATAATTCATTTAAAAATAGAACTATTATTTCTAAAATAGAGGATGCAGTTTCACAACAATTAGTAAAGAGTATTAATGATTTAGGAATAGTAATGCCTGAAATAATGCAAAAAGCCTTAGAAATTGTAAATAGAATAAACGGAATTAATGCACGAATATCTAATAATTTATATATACAAAATAATGTACTTCCCTTTTATAATCAGCAAAACACTAATTCAAACATTAATATGATACCATATAATATTAGCAGTGGCACTGATAATAAACAAGTTGCTAATGATATATACATAATTGATGATGTCGCAATACAATGGAAAAAGTATGAACTACAACTATGTGTCAAGTCAGATGATAATCCAAGACCATTGTGCCAGAAAACTGTTGATGGGTATATAAGTATATTGAATAATACTATTTTACCTTTTTTGAAAAAGGTAAAAATACTTTATATTACACAAATCGATGAAGATATTATAAAAGAATTACTAAAAAGTATTAATGGATATCAAGGAAAGAGAATTGCATATATAGTTTTAAGTTTATTGTTTCAGTACTTAATTAAACAAAAAATAATTTCTGAAAATCCTTTAAAACAAGTTGATAAACCTGTTAAACCTGCAAAAAGTGAAGAAGATGAAATTGTTGTAATTGAAGTGGAAAATCAGCAAAAATATTTAGATATGTTTGCAAAAGAAAATACAGATATGTCACTATTGTTCGAAACTATGCTTTTAACCCGGTATTAGGCCTGAAGAAGCATGTCGGAATGAGACATTCTTCTTTGCGTAGTTATTCTGTAAATGGTGAAAAGAAATATGAATTAATTATAAATAATGCCTATAAAGATTTTATAGTTTATGATGAGAATGGCAACAAAATAGGACATGAAAGACGAGATGATAGATTAAAAACTGAAGAAAGTTATAGAAGCATACCTATAAACAATAAATTTGCAGAAAAATTATTAGCACATAAGGAAGAACAGAAGAAAATATTCAAAACTTCAAGAGCAATAAAAAATAAAAATAGAAAATGGACTGAAGATGAGTATATGTTTTTAAGTAGAACATATATGCCTTATGTATCTGATACATTATCAAGTGCATTGCCAAAATTATGTGAGAAATATAATTTAGAAAAGGTTTCACCATACATTTTAAGACATTCTTTCGCAACATACTGCTTTGAAAAAGGAATGAAAGAGCTAACACTAATGAAAATAATGGCTCACGCATCATTCGAAACAACCCATAAATATTATATAAGGGTATCAAAAAAAATTAAAGAAAGAGAAATGGAAGAAGTGTTTAGAGATGTGTTTTATAATAGAAAAGCAAGCTAAAAAAATACTTGTATAAAAAATTTATACAAGCATTTTCCCCAATTTTGATTTTTGATGTGCAATCCCAAAAATCGTTGAAATGGTGGGCAACGAGGGGGTCGAACCCTCGACCTTCTGATTAAGAGTCAGCTGCTCTACCAACTGAGCTAGTCACCCATTTTATTAAATTGGTATTAGCCACTTCCCCAAATTTTTTGGGGAAAATTGGGGAAATGGATTTTTTTATATAATTTTTAATGTACTTGAATTTACTAGAAACACAAAGGTTTTAGCAAATATATCTATATATCAGATCAGTTGATTAAGAGTCAGCTGCTCTACCAACTGAGCTAGTGGTGCAAATTAAAAAATGTTTAAAATTTTGAACAAAAACTAAGTTAAAATTCAACAATTCAACTATAATGTTAGACAAAACGGAATTGTTGCTAAACATAGATGCTACATATGTTGTCAACAAAATTATTATACAACTCGAAACATAATATGTCAATGTTTTTTTGCAAAAAGTA
>CACWHO010000099.1:2872-3266 GCA_902760765.1 uncultured Eubacteriales bacterium
CAAAAAGAAGGTATTTATGTTACTTTCTATTTTGAAGCTGCTCCAGAGTTAATTAGCGAGCTAGAAAGAAACTACAGAATTTCAGATGATGTTATAAAATTCATTGTTATAAAAGTAGAAGAGTAGTAAGTTAATTTTATAATTAAATAGGGGCAATAGTTGTAGAAAGGTAATGATAAAATATGAATAAAGTTATTTTAATGGGAAGATTAACTAGAGATCCAGAAGTCAGATACACACAAAATACTAACCTTACGGTTGCTAATTTTTCAATTGCAGTAAATAGAAGATTTAAAAGAGAAGGCGATACTGAAACAGCTGATTTTTTCAATGTAGTTGCTTGGAATAAAACAGGAGAATTTGTTGGAAAGTATTTTAAAAAAGGTCAACAAGT
>CACWHO010000099.1:3306-4021 GCA_902760765.1 uncultured Eubacteriales bacterium
GATTTACCATTTTAGTGAATTATTTAATCACTATTGCTATGCAGTTAATTAAATTTTAGATAGGAGGGAAAACAATGGCAGACAAGAAAAATAATAGAAGAAATAACAGAAATAGAAATAATGACTATGATGATGATTACAAAGCTAAAAGAATAAGAAAAAAAGTTTGTCCTTTATGTGCAGATAAAAATATTGTACTAGATTATAAAAATCCAGAGCAATTAAGAAAATTTGTAAATGAAAAAGGTAAAATATTACCAAGAAGAACAACTGGAGCTTGTGCAAAGCATCAAAGAGATATTACTACAGCTGTAAACAGATGCAGACATATTGCAATGCTTCCTTATTCTCAAGATTAATCTATTTTATATAAAAAAGCTAGAGCAAAGGATTTTTCATACTTGTCCCAGAAATCTAGCTTTTTTATTTTATATTTTATTTTATAATTAATTGCTGATTTTTTAATAATTAATTGATTTATTAGTTAATTATTGAATAAATAATTATTTGTTGATTAATAATTATTTGTTGAATAATTAATTATCTTTAGATTAATTATTGATCAATTATTAACTTGTAGTCTTACGTTTATTGAAATAATGCTTTAAAGAAGGAGGTGAGGAAATGGATAAAAATATAATAAAATTGCTAACAATTTTACTAATTATCATTACAACAATTTGCTTGATAAGTTTCAGTGGAAATAAGACAAATG
>CACWHO010000100.1 GCA_902760765.1 uncultured Eubacteriales bacterium
CCATTTGCTTTTCTTACTTTATCCCAATATGTACCAGCAACTTTTGAAGTAGCTTTTTCAACTCTTGTTACTATTTCATTTTTTTCAAGCCATCCAACTGTTTGTGTTCCATTTGGGCTATTTCTTATTCTAAGTGTTTGGTCAACATTAACTTTTACTAAATCAATTTCCGTTGAGCTTGTACCATTTGAATCTGGCTCACTACAAGCTGATTTTGGCATATTTTCATATACTGGTATAACAAAGGTATGTGAATTTGATAAAGAGTTTATATTTATATATGCATTTCTCAATTTTGTTCCTTCACTTCTTGCAACCAAAATATTTTGCATATATTGATGTGAATATAAATCCTTTTTACCAGCTACATTAAATTTTTGAAGATATAGTGTGTTTTGGTCATTACTTATATAATTATCTGATAAAAATGTAATTCCTCCAGCTATTGATTTTTCTATAGTGTTCCATCCTTTTTTCTCAGCATATGCTAAAGCATTTAAAATTATTTCTTCAGTTGTATTTCCAGATGCTGCTATGTTAAATAAATTGTAATACCCAACATATTTACCATTATATCCTTGTCCTTTTGATAATGTACTTCCAGATTTTCCTTGCTCTTGTATTATTCTTGCTGTTACAAAAAATGGACTAACATTATATTGTTTTGATGTATTGATAATCTTTTCTTCTAAGCCCTCTAAAAATGTACCTTGTGTCATTTTTTTCAATTCGGTGGCAGTTGTTTCTGAATATGATGTTTCTTCAAATTGAAAAATATCTGATTCATTTAATGAATTTCTAGGGTCCATCATATATTTTATTGCTTGTTCTGAAGCACATCTCCAAGAGCCATTGTCATATGCTGTGTCTCCACAAATACTACAAATCCATGCTCCCTTATAGTTTCCATATTTTTGTACTAAATTTTTTGGACTTGAGCCATGTCCAACATATTCATGTGATATAACATCATCCCAATTTAGACCTGTATACAATATTTTGAATTTCCAGTTTGGATACTTACTTTGCAGTGTTTTAATTTTTTCTTGAATTCCTGGATATTTACTATTATCTATTGCATTTATATCTGTACTTATGTTTTGTGTTGCAAAACTTATATTATTATATGTTATAAAAATTGTTAATATCATTGACATTATTAAAATGATTGATGCCATTTTTAATATTGATTTCATTTTTTTCACCTGTTCCTCTTATATTTTATCTTTAAGTTTAAATGCTACATTTTTCGACTATATTATATCATTTGATATTTTCCTAGTCAACGAATTTGCCTGTTTGTAATAGAAATGTAAAAAAGTATGTACATGTTGTTGTACATACTTTTTTAGTCTAATGTAATCCCAAAACCTTAAATGGGATATTTATTTAATAAATATTATTTAGTCAAGTAATTTTTCCAATTCTTTTATTTTATCTCTAAGTTCTGCAGCCTTTTCAAATTCCATATCTGTAGCATATTTAAGCATCTCATCAGTAAGCTTATTAATTGTATTTCTAATTTCTTCTGGTGTTTCAGCTTTATATAGAATCACGAATTGATTTAGAAATTGTTTTAGGTGTAATTCCATGTTCTTTGTTATATTCCATTTGAATTTTTCTTCTCCTATTTGTTTCTGTAATCGCTTTATCCATAGAATCTGTAAGCTCATCAGCATACATAATAACAGTTCCATCCGTATTTCTAGCAGCACGTCCAATTGTTTGAATTAAAGAACGTTCTGAACGCAAAAATCCTTCTTTATCTGCATCAAGAATCGCAACCAAAGATACTTCTGGAATATCAAGTCCTTCTCTTAAAAGGTTTATACCAACTAAAACATCAAACTCGCCAAGTCTTAAATTTCTAATAATTTCCATCCTTTCAAGTGCTTTTATATCTGAGTGCATATAATTTACTTTAATATCCAAACTTTGCAAATATGAAGTTAAATCCTCTGCCATTTTTTTAGTTAATGTTGTAACTAAAACTCTTTCATGTTTTTCTACTCTTTTTCTAATTTGTTCAATTAAATCGTCAATTTGATTTGAAACTGGGCGAACTTCAATTTTAGGGTCTAAAAGTCCTGTTGGTCTAATAATTTGTTCAACAACATTTTCTTTTGAATGTTCTTTTTCATATTCTGCAGGTGTTGCACTAACAAATATAACTTGATTGATTCTTTGTTCAAATTCGCTAAATGTTAATGGTCTATTATCATAAGCTGATGGAAGCCTAAATCCATATTTTACAAGAGAGTCCTTTCTTGCTTTATCTCCATTGTACATAGCACGAACTTGTGGAATTGTTGCATGTGATTCATCTATTAATAACAAAAAGTCTTTTGGCATATAATCAAAAAGTGTAAATGGAGGTGAGCCTGGCTCTCTTCCGCTAATATGGCGAGAATAGTTTTCTATTCCTTGACAAAAGCCAGTTTCCTTCATCATTTCCATATCAAAATTCGTTCTTTCTTCAATTCTTTGTGCTTCAATTAATTTTCCTTGGTCTTTAAAATATTTTATTCTTTCTTGCAATTCTTCATTAATTGTAATTAATGCTCTATCCATTTTATCTTTTGTTGTAACATAATGTGAATTTGGAAATATCATAACATGATTACGCTCTGCAATAGGTTTTCCTGTTAAGCTATTTATTTCATGAATTTTTTCTATTTCATCTCCCCAAAATTCAACTCTAATTGCTGATTCACTTTGGTCTGATGGGTATATTTCTAGAATATCTCCTTTTGCTCTAAATGTTCCTCTTTTAAAGTCTATTTCATTTCTTGAATATTGCATATTTATGAGTTTTTTCATAATTTCTTCTCGACTTTTTTGCATGCCAGGTCTTAAAGAAACTATCATATGTTCATAGTCTATTGGGTCTCCTAGACCATAAATACATGAAACAGAAGCAACAATAATTACATCTCTTGTTTCAAAAAGTGATGCAGTTGCAGAATGGCGTAATTTATCTATTTCATCATTTATTGATGCATCTTTTTCAATATATGTATCAGATTGTGGAATATAGCTCTCTGGCTGGTAATAGTCATAATAAGATACAAAATATTCCACATTATTTTCTGGAAAGAACTCTTTAAATTCACTATATAACTGACCTGCAAGTGTCTTATTATGTGCTAAAACAAGTGTAGGTTTTTGTACATTTTGAATTATATTTGCCATTGTAAATGTCTTTCCAGAACCTGTAACACCAAGTAATGTTTGAAACTTTTTGCCTTCTTTTATTCCATTTGATAAATATTCTATTGCTTGTGGCTGGTCCCCTGTTGGTTTATATTCAGAATGAAGTTTAAACATATTGTCTCCTTTTTATAATTACATTGCTCTTCTATATAGTTCTATAAATTGTTCTTTTGTTACTTCTCTTGGGTTTCCAGGTTTGCATGGATCTTCCATTGCTTTTTCTGCAAGCATCTCAAAATCTTCTTCTTTTGCTCCATAATCTTTTATTGTTGTTGTAATTCCAACTGTTTTTGATAATTCACTTATCATCCATACAAAAGTATTTATAACATCTTGGTCATTTAAATTCTTTGCATCTGGTCTACCTATTTCACATAAAATTTCTCTAAATCTTTGTGCTGTTGCTGGCTCTTCTCCATTAAATCTCATAACTGTTGGTAAAAGCATTGCATTTGCAATTCCATGTGGTGTATCATATACAGCTCCTAATTGATGTGCCATTGAGTGTACAATTCCTAATCCAACATTACTGAATCCCATTCCTGCAACATATTGTGCTATTCCCATTTGTTCTATTGCATCCATGTTTTTATCATTTACAGCTGATGCTAAATTTGCAAATATTATTTTTATTGCTTTCATTGCAAACATATCTGAAATCACATTATGTCCTTTACAAATATAGCATTCAATAGCATGTGTTAAAGCATCCATTCCTGTTGCAGCTGCTAAACCTTTTGGCATTGATGCCATTAATTCTGGGTCAATAATTGCTACAATTGGAATATCATTTGGGTCAACACATACCATTTTTATTTTTCTTTTATCATCTGTTATTACATAATTTATTGTAACTTCAGATGCTGTTCCTGCTGTTGTTGGTAATGCTATCATTGGCATTCCTTTATTTAGTGT
>CACWHO010000101.1 GCA_902760765.1 uncultured Eubacteriales bacterium
GCTTGAGCAGCAGCAAGACGTGCAACAGGTACTCTAAATGGTGAGCATGATACATAATCAAGTCCTACATTGTTGTAGAATTCAATTGATTTAGGATCTCCTCCTGTTTCACCACATACACCTAAAGTAATATCTGGTCTTTCTTTCTTACCTAATTCAACTGCCATTTTAATAAGTTTACCTACTCCTTTTTGATCTAGAGTCTTAAATGGATCTTCTTCATAAATCTTCTTATCATAGTAAGCAGGTAAGAATTTTCCAGCATCATCTCTTGAGAATCCAAATGTCATTTGAGTTAAGTCATTGGTTCCAAATGAGAAGAATTCTGCTTCTTTAGCAATTTCATCAGCTGTTAGAGCAGCTCTAGGTATTTCAATCATAGTACCTACTTGATAATGCATTTTTACTTTAGCATTAGCAATTTCTTCATCAGCAGTTTTTACAACTACATCTTTAACATATTTTAATTCCTTTATTTCACCAACAAGTGGAATCATAATTTCTGGAACCATATTCCAATCTTTATGTTTCTTTTGAACATTAATTGCAGCTCTAATTACAGCTCTTGTTTGCATTTCTGCAATTTCAGGGTATGTAACAGCAAGTCTACAACCTCTGTGGCCCATCATTGGGTTAAATTCATGAAGGGAAGCTACAATGTCTTGAATTTCTTTTAGAGATTTTCCTAAATTTTTTGCAAGTAATTTTTGCTCTTTTTCTTCTGTTGGTACAAACTCATGTAAAGGTGGGTCTAAATATCTAATAACAACAGGTGTTCCTTCAAGTGCCTCATATAGTTGTTCGAAGTCTCCTTGTTGGAATGGTAAGATTTTATCTAAAGCTTTCTTTCTAGCTTCTACGGTATCAGAACAAATCATTTCTCTAAATGCAGCAATTCTATCTGGTGCAAAGAACATATGCTCTGTTCTACATAATCCAATTCCTTCTGCTCCAAGTTCTCTTGCTTTTTTGGCATCCTTTGGAGTATCGGCATTTGTTCTAACTGATAAGCGTCTATATTTATCAGCCCATTCCATAACTCTACCAAATTCTCCAGCAATTTTTGCATCTACTGTTGGAACTTCACCATCATAGATATTTCCAGTTGATCCATCAATTGAAATTACATCTCCTTCATGGAATGTTTTACCAGCTAAAGTAAATTTCTTATTCTTTTCATCCATGGCAATATCGCCACATCCTGATACACAACAAGTTCCCATACCACGAGCAACAACAGCAGCGTGTGAAGTCATTCCACCACGAACTGTTAGAATTCCTTGAGCAGCTTTCATACCTGTAATATCTTCTGGTGAAGTTTCAAGTCTAACAAGAATAACTTTTTCTCCTTTTCCACCAATTCCTTGTTTTTCAGCATCATCGGCAGTAAATACAATTTTTCCACTAGCAGCTCCTGGAGATGCTCCTAATCCTTTTCCAATTGGCTTAATAGCTTTTACAGCTTTAGCATCAAATTGTGGATGTAATAAAGTATCTAAGTTCCTAGGGTCAATCATTAATACTGCTTCTTCTTCAGAGCGCATTCCTTCATCTACAAGGTCGCATGCAATTTTTAAAGCAGCTTGAGCAGTTCTTTTTCCATTTCTTGTTTGTAACATATAAAGTTTACCATGTTCTACAGTAAATTCCATATCTTGCATATCTCTATAATGTTCTTCTAGAATTTTACAAACTTTCTTGAAATCTTTAAATGCTTCTGGGAATTTTTCTTCCATTTCAGTTATATGCATTGGAGTACGAACACCAGCAACAACATCTTCTCCTTGAGCATTAGTTAAAAATTCTCCAAATAATCCTTTTTCTCCAGTAGCAGGGTCTCTTGTGAAAGCAACACCAGTTCCACAATCATCTCCCATATTACCAAAAGCCATAGCTTGAACATTTACAGCAGTTCCCCAAGAATAAGGGATATCATTATCTCTTCTATAAACATTAGCACGTGGATTATCCCAAGAACGGAATACAGCCTTAATAGCTCCCATTAATTGTTCTTTAGGATCAGTTGGGAAATCTTTACCAATTTTTATTTTGTATTCTTTTTTAAATTCCATTGCTAATTCTTTTAAATCATCAGCATCAAGTTCTACATCTTGCTTAACACCTTTTTTAGCTTTCATCTTATCAATTAATTCTTCAAAGTATTTCTTTCCAACTTCCATAACAACATCAGAATACATTTGAATAAATCTTCTGTAGCAATCCCAAGCCCATCTAGGATTATTAGATTTTTTAGCTAAAACTTCAACAACTTCTTCATTTAATCCTAAATTAAGAATTGTATCCATCATACCAGGCATTGATGCACGAGCACCAGATCTAACTGATACTAATAAAGGGTTTTCTTTATCGCCAAACTTTTTACCAGTTATTTTTTCCATTTCCTTAATGTTTTTATCAATTTCAGCTTGAATTTCTTTGTTTATTTCACGACCATCTTCATAGTACTTTGTGCAAGCTTCTGTTGTAATCGTAAAACCTTGTGGTACAGGTAAACCAATATTAGTCATTTCAGCTAAATTTGCACCTTTTCCACCAAGAAGTTCACGCATGTTCGCATTTCCTTCTGTGAACAAATATACATATTTCTTCATTAAACATTACCCTCCTTGTCATGTAGTGACAAGATTAGTATAACAAATAATAGAATTCTAAACAAGAAAAAAACAAGTGTTATTTTTTTAAATTGTTTTTGGTTTTTCTTTTTCTTTAGAATTGCTATTATTAAGTAATATATTAATTGTATTTTTTGATTGATTATTTAATTGATTTAATTCTAAATCCATCTTATCTATTTGTTGCTTAATACTATATAATAATTGTAAATAAGAGTCTGTTTGACTTTTATTTCCTTGAGCTTTAGCATTTTGGTACATTTTATATAATTGTTGATATTTTATATATAAACTTTTTTGATGATTTTTTATACTCTCAATTTTTTGATTAATAAGTCTTAATTTATTGATTAAATTATTATACTCATCTGATGTAGATGTTCTATTCTGTGTATTTTTGGAAGTATTGTTTTGTTTACTTGTTTGAGCTGTATTTTGGTTATTGGCTTGAGTTGTATTTTGTCTACTTGTTTGATTTATATTTGTCTTATTGCTTGAAAAACTATTCGTTTGTTTTGCTTTATTTTGGGCTTGTTTTACAGCTTTTAATTCATTTTTAAGATTGATTTTTTCTTGTCTATATTTTTCTTCTTTATCAAGTGAAATGCTTAATTTCTTTGCATTATGTCTTTCATAAATAAACAAACCAATGTTAATTAATGCCGGTATCGCTGCTACTACTGGAATAGTGGCTGGGACTAGAAGTGAAGCAGCAGTTGAAGCAATCATAGCAATTTTACCTTTTTTATATCTTGATTCATATTTAGCTGTTTCTTTTTTTTGTTTATCAAGTGAAGCTGTTGTGACTTTATATTTTTTTACTCTATTGATATTTGCTTGTGTACTTATATCTAAATTTTTTATATCAACTTGTTTCGGTTGCTTGTTTTTATTTTCTTCTTTAAATCTTCTATATCTACCTCTTAAACTCGCACGTGATGCAAAGAAGCCACCTAACGTTAGCATTGATATTGTAACTGGAATAAATTCAAAAAATCCAAAGGAAAAAAATATTAACCCAGCAGCAAGAGCATAATCAAATATTTCCTTTTTCTTAGTTGAAGTTTTGCTTTTACTATTACTAAAAAAACTTTTGAAACTTTTTGCCTTGTTTTTAGTTTTTTCAGCTAAATATTCTAAAAAACTTTGTTTATTCATAATCAATACCTCTACTTTTCCATCTATTACATAAAATAATGTCTTATTATCTTTCTCATTTGTGTGGCATATTATACCATATTTTCTCTATTTTGTCAAAATTACCATCTATGTTATTTTTTATATACCTTTATCTAACAACTTCAATTTAAAGTTCTTTTTATTTACTAAGTAATCCTATTTTATATTTAAATGATTTCATTCCTATAATAGTTGAGTAATTATATAGAACTGTTAATTTTAGAGTTGTAGAATCTCCGGGGTCTAGAATTGTATCACTTACATCAGAATATGTTATTGAAATAGGTAAAAGATTATTTTTCATGTTTCCTTTAGCAAATTCAGGACTTTCCATTATGTCTATTATTTTGGCTTTTATTGTTCCTCTATTTTCTATTGTAATATTATAATCTAGTTCATCTCTCGGATTATATAATGTAAAATTCATATCTAATAATTTGCCACTTTTTGTTATTTTAATATCTCCAACTGGTTTTTTATTTCCTCCGCCAACCGTTGATATATTAGTAACATCAGTAAATTTTAAATCATAATTACTTTTTTCATTTTTTAAACTATTAAGATTAACTGAAATGACAATAAAACCGATACCCAGGCATATAATAGTAAAACATAATATTACTATCATAATATCTTTTATATTAATCTTCTTTTTCATTTAACATACCCCATTTTTAATACTATCTATACTTCCATTATAACAAAAGTTATAAATTTTTTCATTATTATTAAATTCAAGATAGTGTAAAATATTTTGTGGTAGACATAAAAAAAGAAATCATCCAGTGTTATAATAAATTTGAAAACAAATAACATAAAGGATGGTTTCTATGAATA
>CACWHO010000102.1 GCA_902760765.1 uncultured Eubacteriales bacterium
ATAAGGCATTCCAGACTCAGCTAAATCTATATATTTTCTATAGATTTTTGTAACAATTGCAACATATTCAGGATTTTTCATTCTACCTTCAATTTTTAAACAAGTAACACCAGCTTTAATAAGTTGAGGAATAAAATCTAAACCACATAAATCTCTTGTACTTAATAAATATCCAGAATCAATTGGTTTTTCATTTTGGACTAATTTATATGGAAGACGACAACTTTGTGCACATTTACCACGATTGCCAGAACGGCCACCAATCATACTAGAAAATAAACATTGACCAGAATAAGAAATACATAAAGCACCATGTATAAATACTTCTGTTTCTATAATTGTATTTTCACAAATATATTCAATTTCATGTAAAGAAAGCTCTCTTGAAAGAACAACTCTT
This sequence comes from uncultured Eubacteriales bacterium, assembly GCA_902760765.1. GTDB lineage: Bacteria > Bacillota > Clostridia > TANB77 > CAG-508 > CAG-269. The sequence goes on from CACWHO010000102.1 coordinate 401, forward strand.
TTAAAGCCCAAATCTTCTAATTCTTTTACACCTTGCAAATTATGGATAGTCATTTGAGTACTTGCGTGTATAGGCAAGTCTGGAAATGTATTTATTAATGCTTTTGCAAGACCTAAATCTTGAACAATAATGGCATCAATCCCATATTCATATGCTTTTTTTGCAAGATTAAAAGCATCTTCAAATTCATCATCTTTAATTAAAGTATTCAAAGTTAAATTTGTTTTAACACCTCTTACTTTTGCATAAGTAATTGCATTTTTAAGCTCATCTAAATTAAAATTAGATGCAAAAGCTCTTGCACTAAATAAATTTGCACCAAAATAAACACTATTAGCACCATTTTGAACAGCTGCTTTTAAACACTCAAAATCTCCAACAGGAGACAATAAATCTATCATTTTTAAAACGTCCTTTTAACAAATTTTAGGTTATTATAACATTTTTTATCTTTTTTTACAAATTTTAAAATTTTTATGTACATTTTTAAAATGTTGTGATATTATATAAAAAAATACAAAAGAAAGAGAGGGGAATATACTATGGTAGAAAAATTCTTAAAAAGGTCAAGCTGGATTGATATAATTATTTCAATCATATTTATATTTTTTGGTGGTCTTTTAGCACGTGGTCTTTTAGCACTAAAACCTGAAGAAACATTAGGTGCAATTTCAATAATTTTAGGTATTACAATTATTGCAATGGGAGTTCTAAAATTAATTGAATATTTCTCATCAGAAGTTAAAGAAGATTATCTTTTAACATTTGCTTTAGTACTTGTAATATTTGGTGTTGTTGTTTTATTTGCAAATAATTCAATAATTGCATTTTTTAGAGTATTATTAGGCATTTGGGTTTTAGTTGACGGAATAATGGACTTAGAAACAGCACTTGCTTGGAAAGACACAAAATCACCATATTGGTTAACATCATTAGTACTATCAATATTTATGATGTTTGCTGGTCTTTTAATTTTAGTAAATCAAAATATTGTATTAACAACAATGGGAATATTAATCATTGTTTATGGTATATTCGATATTGTTGATAGAATAATATTTATGAAAAAAATAAAAGATTTTGAAAAATAATAATTTTAATAATTAGTAAAAATCACATGTGATAATTGAATAGGTAAAATAAATGTAAACACAAAAATACGTGGTTACATTTATTTTTTTTACTATGATAAATAAGTAGGTAGCTTTTAACTATTGCAAAAAATGTCAAAATATAATAAAATATGTTAGAAAATATTAAAAAGGATTGATAAAATGGAAAACAATATGGACAAAGTAGAAAAGCAAAAAGAATATATAGAAAAGGTAAAAGAAATAAACAAAAATAAAAGCTTAAAATATGCAATTTTAACAATGGGTTGCCAATTAAACGAGAACGATTCAGAACATTTAGCTGGAATGATAGAAAAAATGGGCTATAAAAGAACACAAGATTTAAAAGATGCAGATTTAGCAGTATTCAATACATGTTGTGTTAGAGAAAATGCAGAAGATAGATTATTTGGAAAGCTTGGAGATTTAAAAAAAGTCAAAGAAGAAAAAGGCACCATTATTGCAATTGGTGGTTGTATGATGCAAGAAAAACACATTACAGATAAAATAAAGGAAAGTTATCCATATACTGACATTATTTTTGGAACACATACATTATATAGATTCCCAGAAGATTTATATTTAGCTATAAAAGAACAAAAAAAGCAAGAAGATATTTTAGACATTGATGGTCAAATATTTGAAGAAATACCAATTAAAAGAGATAGTAAAATAAAAGCATCTGTTACAATAATGAATGGATGCAATAATTTTTGTACATATTGCATTGTGCCATATGTTAGAGGAAGAGAAAGAAGCAGAGAGCCAAAAGCAATAATTGAAGAAATTGAAGGACTTGCAAAACAAGGATATAAAGAAGTTACTTTATTAGGTCAAAATGTAAATTCATATCTAAGAGAAGAAAAAAGAAAAGGAATTCAATTTGAAGAATATCAAGGAATAAACTCATTTGCAACATTATTAAAAGCAGTAAATAAAATAGAAGGAATAGAAAGAATACGATTTGTTTCACCACATCCCAAAGACTTTACAGATGATGTAATTGATGCAATTGCAGAATGTAATAAAGTATGCAAATTAGTGCATTTACCATTACAAGCAGGAAGTAGTAGAAAAAATGAAAAACAAAATACCAAATTTAACACTTTCAACAGATATTATTGTAGGCTTTCCAGGAGAAACAGAAACAGATTTTGAAGATACATTAGATGTAGTTTCAAAAGTAAATTATGAACAAGTATTTATGTTTATATATTCAAGAAGAGTTGGAACACCAGGAGATAAAATGGAAGACCAAATTCCAGAAGATATAAAACATAAAAGGTTTGATAGACTTAAAGCACTTGTAGAAAGCCAAATAACAGAAAGTACAAAAAAATATTTGAACACAACACAAAAAGTATTAGTAGAGGGAACAAGTAAAAACAATGAAGATATGCTAACAGGAAGGACAGATTCAAATAAGGTTGTAGTATTTGAAGGCGATAAAGATTTAATTGGAAATATGGCAAATATAAAAATTACTGAAGACCATGTGTGGTATTTGTCAGGGAAATTAGTATAAAATCATTGTTTATTGCATATGGAAATTAAATATTGTGTTTTTCAAAAAATTCTCGGTATTCCTACGATTTTTCTAGAACTTGTTTAAAACTTCGCTCGCAACTTAGCTTCGCAAAGTTTTAAACAATTTCTATGAAAAATCTCCGTTTACATTCGTATTTTTTTCAAAACATAATATTTAATTTCCATAATTGCAAAAACAATAATTATATAAATTTAGGAGGCAAAAAATGACAGCAGAAGAAATATCAAAATTTTCACCAATGATGCAAAGATACTTAAATACAAAAGAACAGTACAAAGATTGCATCTTATTTTATAGATTAGGCGATTTTTATGAAATGTTTTTTGATGATGCAATTACAGCATCAAGAGAGCTAGAATTAACATTAACAGGAAAAGACTGTGGACAAGCTGAAAGAGCACCAATGTGTGGAATTCCACACCATGCAGCAGATTTATATGTATCAAAATTGATTTCAAAAGGATATAAAGTTGCAATATGTGAACAACTAGAAGACCCAAAAACTGCAAAAGGTATTGTAAAAAGAGGTGTTATAAGAGTTGTAACACCAGGAACTGTTGTGGATAGCAATATGCTAGAAGAAAGAAAAAATAATTATATAATGTCAATATTTAAATCTGGAATATATTTTGGTATAAGCATTTGTGATATTTCAACAGGCGAATTTTATTCTGCTGAAATTAAAGATGCTCAAAATTTTGAATTGCTTTTAGATGAAATTGCAAGATATACACCTTCTGAACTTGTAATAAACACAATGATGGCAGATTCAAAAGAAGAAATGGACAAGATAAAAGAAAGATTTGATACATATATTACAAAATTTAATGATAAATTTTTTGATGAGAATGCAAATAAATTAAAAGAAAAATATGCTTTTTTTGATAGTAACGAAAAAGAAATATCAAACATAGATGATAAGAGACTTGCAGTTTGCTCAATAAATGCACTAATTGAATATATTGAACAAACACAAATGACAACATTGGAACACATAAACAAAATCAAAATTTATAGCATCTCTAAATATATGTCATTAGATATAAATGCAAGAAGAAACCTTGAAATAACAGAAAAAATGAGAGATAAATCAAAAAAAGGAACACTTTTGTGGGTTTTAGACAAGACATCAACCTCAATGGGTGGAAGACTTCTAAGAAGATGGCTAAATGACCCACTTATAGATGTAGAAGAAATAAACAAAAGGTTAGAAGCAGTTAAGGAATTAAAAGATGATATAATTTTTAGAGGAGATATTATAGAAAGTCTAAAAAAAGTATATGACATTGAGCGTTTAGCAGGAAAAATGGCTTATGGAAATGCAAATGCAAGAGATATGATAACATTAAAAAACTCTGTATCAAAATTGCCAGAACTTAAATCAATTCTAAGAAATAGCAAATCTAAAATGCTTAAAGAATTATATGAAAATTTAGATGAATTACAAGACATATTTGAATTAATAGACAAATCAATAATAGAAGACCCACCAATGACAATAAAAGAAGGTGGAATTATCAAACTTGGATTTAATGAAGAAATAGACAAATTAAAAACTGCATCAACAGAAGGACAAAACTGGCTTGTTAAACTTGAAAGTGAAGAAAGAGAAAAAACCGGAATTAAAAACTTAAAAGTAGGTTATAACAAAGTATTTGGTTATTATATAGAAATTACAAAATCATGGCTTAATCAAGTACCAGAAAGATATATTAGAAAACAAACATTAACAAATGGAGAAAGATTTATAACAGAAGAACTTAAAAACTTGGAAAATCAAATTTTAGGAGCACAAGATAAAGTTGTAATTTTAGAATATGATGCATTTGTTAAAATTAGAGATGAAATTGCTAAAAATGTAAAAAGATTACAAAAATCAGCAAATTGTGTTTCAACACTTGATGTGCTTGCATCATTTGCACAAGTTGCAGAAGATATGAATTATTGTATGCCACAAGTTGATAGCTCTGGAATAATTGATATTAAACAAGGAAGACACCCAGTAATAGAAAAAATGCTTGGAGCTGGTGAATTTGTTGCAAATGATACATATATGGATAAAGATGAAAATAGGCTTTCAATAATTACAGGACCTAATATGGCTGGAAAATCAACATATATGAGGCAAGTAGCACTAATTACACTTATGGCACAAGTTGGAAGTTTTGTACCAGCAGAATCTGCACA
>CACWHO010000103.1 GCA_902760765.1 uncultured Eubacteriales bacterium
GCAATATCTGCTGCTTTGTACATTTTTTGAACATCTTTGCCTTTCATATACCCTGCAAAATAAACTTTTTGTGAAATTCCAAGTGCATCAACTTGTGCTTTAAGTTCATCAATCATTCCACCTTTTCCACATATAACAAGTTTTACATCATGGTATCCATTAAGAATTTTTGGCATTGCAGATATTAAATATTGTATTCCTTTTTCATATACTAATCTTCCCATAAATAGGATGATTTTTTCGTTGTCCATTGCATATTTTCTTCTAAAGTTATAGTCTCTTTCGATTCCATTATATAGATTCATATTTACGCCATTTGGTATTACATTTATTTTTTCATAAGGTAAACCAAATAGTCTTTGTAATTCACTTTTCATGTAATTGCTGTTTACAATTACTTCTGATGCTTCATATGTTAGCATCCATTCTGTGTCATTTATGTATCTTTGTGTTTCATCATGTATTCCACTGTTTCTGCCTGCTTCTGTTGCATGTATTGTTGCTACAATTGGGATATTGTATGAATTTTTTAATGTTTTTGCTGCATAGGCAACAAGCCAATCATGTGCATGTATAACATCAAAGTTTCCTTCTTTTGCAATTATCTCATTTGCTTTTGCAATTAAGTTGAAGTTTAGTTGCATTATCCAGTCTATAAAGTTGTTTGGATGTATCATATAGTTGCCAACTCTATATACCTTTACTCCTTTGTCATCTTCAAAGTCTGGTGCGTCTCCTTCTTTATATGTTACAACTGTTACTTCATGTCCATCTTTTATTAGCATTTTTGATAAATCATGTACTACTCTTGAAATTCCGCCTACTACTCTTGGTGGATATTCCCATGTTAACATTAAAATTTTCATCCCAATTTGCTCCTTTTATTTTTATTTTCTTTAGTTCTTTTATAAGGTCATACTTTATACAATATTCTATACAAAAAAGAAAAAAATGTAAATGTTTTTTTGTAATTTTTTGAAAAAAATTGTAATTATTATAAGAAAGAAGTATTATTTAAAATTATTATAGAGTTCCTCATTCTAAAAATTCTAACAAAAGTTTTTCAAACTTTTGAGAATTTTTGAACGATCCTCACTAACTCTATAATAATTTTAAATAATACTTCTTTCTTATTAATTATACAATTATATAAAAAAATCTAAAATGCAATATACATCTTAGATTTTTTATTTTTTAGGCTTCTACTGGATAAACACTTACTTGTTTTTTATCCTTACCTTTTCTTTCAAATTTTACATTTCCATCTACTACTGCATATAGTGTATCATCACTACCTTTTTTAACGTTAGTTCCTGGATAAACTTTTGTTCCTCTTTGTCTAACTAGTATGTTACCAGCTAAAACAAATTGTCCATCTCCTCTTTTTACTCCAAGACGTTTTGATTCACTCTCACGACCGTTATGTGAACTACCTTGACCTTTCTTATGAGCCATTTATCTCACTCCTTTCGTTCTTTTTATTACGATAAAATTTATTTTAATAAATTAATTTTTAAATTTTATTTGTTTTAAAATATGTATTTATTTTAAAACTATGCTTTTACTTCTTCTTTTTTTGCTGTAGTTGTCTTTTTAGTTGTTGTTTTTGTTTCTGCTTTTTTTGTAGCTGGTTTCTTTTCAGCTTCTTCTGCTTTCTTTTCTATTGCTTTTTCAGCTGGTGTTTTTATAGCTGTTATTTCAACTTTTGTATATGGTTGTCTATGTCCTTGTTTTCTTCTATAATTCTTTTTAGCCTTCATTTTGAAAACAATTATTTTTTTAGCTTTACCATGTGAAACAACTTTTCCTTCTACTTTTACACCTTTTACATAAGGATTTCCTACTTCTACTTTTCCATCATTAGATACAAGTATTACCTTGTCAAAAGATACTTTCTTTCCTTCTTCTGCATCTAATTTTTCGAAGAATACTACATCTCCTTCTGCAACTTTGTATTGTTTTCCACAACTTTCAATTACTGCGTACATTTAAAATGCACCTCCCTTATTTAATATTCTCGCTAATCCTTTTGTTTCAGTCATTACAAGCTAAGTTTTTTACAGCACAACTCGTAATAATAAAGGTAACTAACTTTTTAGTTAGTATTTTGGTACCTTGACTAAGCGGATTACAGTTTCTTATTTTATCATTTTTTAATAACTATGTCAAGTAGTTGTTTATATTTGTTTGCTACTTAATTTAATTATTAAGTCCATATTATCATCTTTTGCTGCCTTATTTTTTCTTATTGCTCCACATTTTTTACATTTAAACACAATAACATATCCTTTTTTGCCACTTATTTCTAGTCCAATTGGCTCTAAGTCTCCATGGCATGTTTCAAGTCTATCTCCTGGATTTTTGTCCACATGTTTTGAATGTAAACAAAATGGACAATGATTTCTTGATGAATATCCAAGTTTTGGAACTTTTTTTCCACAATTATCACATATAAATTCTTCGTCTATTTCTGTAAATCTACTTGTTTCCAAATTTTACTCCTACTTTAAATAAATATTTTTTACAAAACATATTTAAAATTAGTTTAGTGTAAATCAAATGCTCCTCCACCTAAAAATTCTTTTAATAAAGATTGTCTAGGTACAATTTCATTTGGTATTTCTCTAAAATATTTCAATATATTTATTGAAAGATATTTCTTTCTTCACCTTTTGTAACTTTTTTCCAAGCATTTAATGTATCTAATGCTGAATATCCTCTAAATTTGTAGTCCCTTACAATTCTTCTAATTAATCTAGTGTCTGTTGTTGAAATTCTATTGTATCTATCCATGTTTAAAACTGTTAAAGCACTTATGTATATTTTATATTTTTGTTTTTTTGATATTTGGCTTGTTAATTTATCATTTAAACAATGTATTCCTTCTATAACAAGTACTTCATCAGGTTTTAAGCTCATTTTTTTGCCATTGAATCTCTTTGTTCCAACACTAAAGTCAAATTCTGGTACTTCTATTTCTTCTCCATTTAATAACTTCACAAGATGTTCATTAAATAATTTTAAATCTATTGCTTCA
>CACWHO010000104.1 GCA_902760765.1 uncultured Eubacteriales bacterium
AAAATATAAAAAAGATAAATCAAGAACTTAACTACTTGAAAAAAGAACTAGAAAATGTTAAAATAAAAACACTTGATACATATTCTAATACATTATTTACAAATACAACATTCAAAAAAGAATTTATAAATGTACTTGAGAGACATAATATTTCACTTGTACCAATATATGATCAAGTAGGACAGCTACATTTTAGAATTGCATGTCAAAGACATAAGACAAATAAATTATTTATAAAAGAAATGAAGAAAATAGAAAATATAGAAAATTACATAACTAAATAAAGAAAGGAGATTAATTGTGGAAAAATTAATCTATTTAACAACAAATCAAAATAAAGTTAATGAGGCAAATGAGTTCTTTGGAAAAAAATATGGATTTAATTTAGAAATTGTAAATCCCAATTTTGAAATATTGGAAATTCAAGCAGATAATTGTAAAGATGTAGCAGCATTTAGCGCTGAATATGCTGCCAACAAATTAAATATGCCAGTATTAAAATCAGATAGTGGATTATATATTGATGCATTAGGAGGACTACCAGGGCCATATAACCATTACTTTGATAAACAAATAGGAATTGAAAAATTTCTTGAATTATTTAAAAATGAAAAAAATAGAAAAGCAAGACTAGAGCATTGTTTCGCTTTTTGCAAGCCAGGGGAAAAAGCAATAGTTTTTTCCGGTGGAGGTACAGGAAGTATTGCTTACGAAGCACGAGGAAAAAGAGGAAGATGGCATGATAAATTTTATATACCAGATGGAGAGACAAAAACATTGAGTGAATTAAGGGAAATTGATTACGAGAAAGAAGCTACCTTTTGGGGAGATGCTAAAGATCAATTTGCAAAATGGTATAAAAATGAGTATCTAGCAAAAAAGAATTAATAAGCTTTAAAGTTATTTACTTTAATAATCACTTGAAAAGTGATTATATAATAAATTAGGTAAAAGGCTAAATGCTTTTTATATAAATAATAGGTTATTTAATACAAAAGAAAGGAAAAAGAAAATGGAAAAAATTACCCTAACAAAAGCAGGAGAAGAAAACTTAAGACGGCAGATAGAAGAAAAGAAAGCTGAGCTACATAGGCTTGGAATTTACAAGGGATCTGCTGCTGAAAATGAAGGTGATGCATGGCATGACAATTTTGCATTTGAGCAAACTGAAATCAAGGAAAGAGGTCTAATTCATGAAATAAGTGAATTAGAAAGAAAGCTTAGTATTGCTGAAATAGTGAATGTAAAAGAGGTTAACAAAAATGTTGCAACTATCGGCTCTAAAGTCACAGTTAACATGAAGTTCAATGATGAAGAAAGTGAAGAAATTACTTTTTTACTAGTTGGTGATTTTGAAGGTGAAACGTCAATTAATTCACCGATGGGAAAATGCATCAACGGAAAACAAGTTGGATTCAAGGGGAAGTATAAAGTTAATGAAAACATCGTTTCTGTTGAGCTACTAAAAATTGAATAACCTGTTAAGAGAGTGCTAGAAATCTAGCACTCTTTATATATAAAATTAAATTATTGGATGAAACATAAATTGATAGACAATCTGGCTAAAAAATAAATTAAATATTTTAATTTAAAATGTTAATGGTACAGCTTAATGATTTGAAATTTTACAATCAAATATAAATGCTTTTAATTAATAATTTTATGCATAAAGTATCAATATTTTTTAATAATTTCTTTAAAAAGCCTTGGTATTTCTAAGTTTTATTAAATATTTGCATTAAAACCATTAACTAGTAACACAACAGCTAACTGTTAGCTTAAAATTTTTGTAGGCAAAATTTAAAAAAATTAAAAAAATTTAAAAAATTTTAAAAAATATTGAAAAAAACATGGTTAATCCAATACAATGTAAGTGTTCAAAACACACGAAAGGATTAAAACCATATTTGATAAGATTATAACGAGTAATGAAATAAAATTCAATGATTTAGAAAGAAAAATTTATGAATTTGTGTGTTATTTAGGACGAATAATAATAAAATTGATAATAGAAAAACAAGATTAAAACATAATGAAAAATAGAGATAAGAAAAAATATATACATAAAGGATTCAGAGAGACATCAATAAATACAGTAATGGGAGAAATTCGTTATAAAAGAGAAATATATGAAATAACAGAAGGAAATATAAAGAAAACAGTGTATTTGTTAGATGAACAATTACAAACACAAGAAGATGGGAAAGTGTCAAGTAATTTAGTTGAAAAAGTAATTGAAATGGTACCAATAACGGATTCATATAGAAGAACAGAAAAAGCAATAGATGAAACAACCAATACAACGTTGATTCATGAAAAAATAAGGCAAGTGGTATTAAACGTTGGAGATAAAATAACAAGCAAAGATGGAATATATCAAAAAGATTAATTTCATATAATGCAAGAAATAGTGAGAGATGTGCCAAAAGAATATAGAAATATAATATCAGAGTTAGTAAAGACAAAACAATTTAACAGGATACCAACAGCAATAAATGAATTAAAATATGAGCTTGGTGGAGAATATGATGCAGTAAAGAAGATGAACAGTTAGGAAGAAATACAAAAAGATTAAATAATAGATTAAAGAAAATAGAAAATACAAAAACATACTTAATGAATCAATGGTCTGGA
>CACWHO010000105.1 GCA_902760765.1 uncultured Eubacteriales bacterium
TCCTTGTTCAATAGCTATTGGAGTAATTAACTCTATAGTCATATCAATGTTATCACCTGGCATAACCATTTCTTTTCCTTCTGGTAAATCAATAGTTCCAGTAACATCTGTTGTTCTGAAATAGAATTGTGGTCTATATCCATTGAAGAATGGTGTATGACGTCCACCTTCATCCTTTGTCAAAACATAAACTTGTGCTTTGAATTTTGTATGTGGATGAATTGTTCCTGGTTTTGCAAGAACTTGACCTCTTTCAACTTCACTTCTTTGAATACCTCTTAATAGAACACCGATGTTGTCTCCAGCTTCAGCTTCATCAAGAGTTTTTCTAAACATTTCAACACCAGTTACAACTGTTTGTTTCTTTTCTTTAGAAAGTCCAACGATTTCAACTGTGTCTTGAAGTTTTAATTGTCCTCTTTCTACTCTACCTGTTACAACTGTACCACGTCCAGAAATTGTCATAACATCCTCAATTGGCATTAAGAATGGTTGATCAATTGGTCTTTGTGGTGTTGGGATATAATCATCTACTGCATCCATTAATTCTTTTATGCATTGATATTCTGGAGCATTTGGATCTGTTGATGTGCTTTCCAATGCTTTTAATGCTGATCCTTTTATAACTGGAATATCGTCTCCAGGGAATCCGTAGCTTGAAAGTAATTCTCTTACATCCATTTCTACTAATTCAAGTAATTCTGGATCGTCAACCATATCGCATTTATTTAAGAATACTACGATATATTTAACACCAACCTGTCTTGCTAATAGAATGTGCTCTCTTGTTTGAGGCATTGGACCATCAGCAGCAGAAACTACTAGTATTGCTCCATCCATTTGTGCAGCACCAGTGATCATGTTCTTTACATAGTCAGCATGGCCTGGGCAGTCAACGTGAGCATAGTGTCTCTTGTCTGTTTCATACTCAACATGTGCTGTGTTGATTGTGATTCCTCTTGCTTTTTCTTCTGGGGCACTATCAATTTGATTGTAGTCCTCAAATTTAGCTTTTCCTTGTAAACTTAACCATTTTGTAATGGCAGCTGTTGTTGTAGTTTTACCATGGTCAACGTGACCAATTGTACCAATATTTACGTGTGGCTTACTTCTAACATATTTCTCTCTAGCCATATTTTATTCCTCCTTAATTATTTATTAATCTAATATTAATAACTTTTATAGTACACTCATTTTATAACATATCTGTTAAAAATGCAAGTGTAGTTACAATCTTGTCTAAGATTGATTTTGGAACTTCCTCATAGTGTGATGGTTCCATTGAATATGTTCCTCTTCCTTGTGTTTTTGAACGTAAGTCTGTTGCATATCCAAACATTTCAGCAAGTGGTATGAATGATCTAATTATTTGATTTCCTCCTCTTGCTTCCATTCCTTCCATTCTTCCACGTCTTGAGTTTACATCTCCAATAACATCTCCCATGTACTCTTCTGGAACTGTTATTTCAACCTTCATGATTGGCTCTAATAGAACAGATTTAGCTTGTTTGCATCCTTCTTTGAATGCCATTGATGCTGCAACTTTGAAGGCCATTTCTGATGAGTCAACCTCATGGTATGAACCATCAACTAATGTACATTTAAAGTCTATAACTGGGTATCCAGCTAGAATACCTGTTTGAGCAGCTTCTCTCATTCCATCTTCAACTGGTTTAATGTATTCTTTTGGAACAGCACCACCAACGATTTTGTTCTCGAATACTATTCCTGAACCTGGTTCAAGTGGTTCCATTTCAAACCATACATCACCATATTGTCCGTGTCCACCAGATTGACGTACAAATTTACCTTGAACTCTAACTTTGTTCTTAATTGTTTCTTTGTAAGAAACTTGTGGTTTTCCTTCTGTACATTCAACTTTGAACTCTCTCTTTAATCTATCAACAATTATATCTAGGTGAAGTTCACCCATTCCTGCTATAATTGTTTGTCCAGATTCTCTATCTGTATATGTCTTAAATGTTGGATCTTCTTCTGCTAATTTAGATAATGCAATTCCTAGTTTTTCACTATTTGCCTTATCTTTTGGCTCAATAGCTACATCAATAACTGGCTCAGGGAATTCCATTGATTCTAGAATTACTGGATGATCTGGATCACATAATGTGTCACCTGTTCCAACATCTTTGAATCCTACTGCTGCTGCAATATCTCCAGCATATACCTTTTCAATATCTTGTCTGTGATTTGCATGCATTAATAGAATTCTTCCCATTCTTTCTTTTTTGTCCTTTGTTGCATTTAGAACTGTTGTACCTGTATCACAAGTACCTGAATATACTCTAAAGAAGCAAAGTTTTCCAACGAATGGGTCTGTCATTATCTTAAATGCTAATGCTGAAAATGGTTCACTATCTGATGTTTTTCTTTCAGTATCATTTCCAGCTAGGTCTTTTCCTTGTACGGCTGGAATATCTGTTGGTGCTGGTAAATAATCGATAACTGCATCAATTAATTCCTGAACACCTTTGTCTTTATATGAAGAACCACATGTTACTGGAACTAATTTGTTTGATAATGTTCCTTTTCTTAAACCTAATTTTATTTCATCAGGTGTTAGCTCTTCTCCATCAAGATATTTCATCATTAATTCATCATCTTGCTCTGCTGCGGCTTCAATCATTTCTTGTCTGTATTTTTTAGCTTCTTCAACTAAATCAGCTGGAATTTCTTCCTCAGTAATTGTTTTTCCTTGATCTTCAGATTTTTGAATGTATGCTTTCATTTTTATTAAATCTACAATTCCTCGGAAAACATCTTCCTTTCCAACTGGTAATTGAATTGGTACAGGATGACATCCTAATCTATCTCTCATTTGGTCAACGCATCCATAGAAATCAGCTCCTACAACATCCATTTTATTAACGTATGCAATTCTAGGAACTTTGAATTGGTCTGCTTGTCTCCAAACAGTTTCTGATTGTGGTTGTACACCACCTTTTGCAGCTAAAACTAATATAGCACCATCTAGTACTCTTAAAGATCTTTCAACTTCTGCTGTGAAGTCTACGTGACCTGGAGTATCAATTATATTGATTCTATAACCTTTCCAGTTACATGTTGTTGCTGCTGAAGTTATTGTAATACCTCTTTCTTTTTCCTGGTCCATCCAGTCCATTGTTGCAGCTCCATCATGAACTTCACCAATTTTATGTGTTTTTCCAGTATAAAAAAGGATTCTTTCTGTTGTAGTTGTTTTTCCAGCATCAATATGGGCCATGATTCCTATATTTCTTGTTTTTTCAAGAGGAAACTCTCTACCATTAGCCATATCTTTTCTCCTTTCAATTAAAACTTATAATGAGCAAAAGCTTTGTTAGCTTCAGCCATCTTGTGCATATCTTCTTTCTTCTTAAATGCTCCACCATTTCCTTGAGTTGCATCCATGATTTCGGCTGCTAACTTTTCAGACATTGTTTTTTCATTTCTTTTTCTAGCATATAGTACTAACCATCTTAAACCTAATGTTTGTCTTCTTTCAGGTCTAATTTCTAGTGGAACTTGATATGTTGCTCCTCCAACTCTTCTTGCTTTTACTTCAAGAACTGGCATTACATTATTTAATGCTTCTTCAAATACTTCAAGAGGTTCTTTTTGAGTTTTCTCTTTTATAATATCGAATGCATCATATACTATTGTTTGAGCAACTGTTTTCTTACCATCAAGCATAACATTGTTGATTAACTTTGTAACAACTTTGCTATTGTATATTGGATCTGGTAATACATCTCTTTTTGCTATATATCCTTTTCTTGACACTATTCTTCCCTCCTTTTAAAAATTTCTTGCATTCTGCAATTTGATGCCCCATTTAGCATCAGGTACTCTGAAAAATCATTAATTACTTCCTTAACATTTTGTAATTTCGTGTAATGTGTAATTTATATAATAATATAAGGTTAATGTTGCAATCTTTATAATTGCATAATCATTCTTCATCAATGTTTTCAGCATAGTGCAATCTATTTCAAATTTAAGTACACACCTAATTATCAATTTAATTGCACTACAAATTTTAAGCTTATTTTTTAGCTTTTTTTGCTCCATATTTAGATCTTGCTTGTTGTCTGTCTTTAACACCTGCTGTGTCAAGAGTTCCTCTAATGATATGATATCTAACTGTTTTTACAACTGTACATACACCTCTTTTTTGTGGTGCTCTTGAGTTAGTTTGTCTGCTCTTCATTGAATTAAATCCATGTTGCAATGCTGGTGATTTTGACTTTGCTTTAGAGTTTTTTCTTCCTTTTCTAACTAATTGATTAATTGTTGGCACTTAAATTTCACCTCCTAAAATAAAAATAATATTGCTATCCGTGTGGCATATTCGCACTACAATAGCATTATTATTCTATCATTTGTGGCTATTTTTGTCAATATTTTTTTAATATTCTATTGTTATTTTTTGTATTAAATGTTATAATATTAATTGATTAATGTAGTTTTTAAATTATATTAGTAAAATTTGATTATTTTCAAAAGAATATCAAGAAAAAATTAACCAATTAAAACTGAATGTTAGGGAAGAAGTTAGGCCTATTGTTGTTCAAGAGAAATTAGACAAAATTAAGGAACTTGAAGATATTACTCATGATTTAGATGAAATGACTAAAAATGATATTGATGTTTTTAATAATGAAGTCTCTCAAACTTTGAGTAATAACTCTCAGAAATTAGTTGATTATCAAAATAAATTAGCTGAAGAAAAAGCAAATTATGCTAATGAAAGAAAAAATCTTATGGACAGGCATTCTAGATTATTTCTTAATAAACGTAATGCAAGTGACGAAATGGTTATTTCTGCTTTTCAAAAGGCTGTTGAAAATTTAAAAACACAGCACGAACAAAAAATGCAAAACATCCTTGATTCTATTAAAAAAATTAATGATGAAAACAAAACTCTTATAGATTATAGCCAAAAAATGTCACAACCTTTTCCAATTTTAATGCAAAACCTTGATGAACAAAAATCTCCAGAAAATAGTAAGAACTTAGATGAAAATGTGGAAAAAAATAATAAAAGTGCTATTGAGAATGCAGAAAAAAAAGATAATGAAGAAAATCAAACATTGAATAATAATGATAAAAAATATGAAATAATTGTTGCTCCTAATCAAAATAAGGAATTTCCTATAATTCCTGCTACACAACAGCAAAAATCTGCTGCACAACTGCATAACCCTATAGAGCAACAGCCAATGGCTGATTTTGATTCTAATGCAGAAAACAATAATCGAAATAATAGAAATTCTTTACGTAATTATATTAAACTTGCAAATGGTGAATTAGATATGTCTATTGGCAAATCAGATGTATCAATTGATTTAGATGAAATTGATAACGTTCTTGATGAAGAAAAAAAGAATTTAAACAAAGCCATTAAAGAAAAATATATTTCTTATTCTAAAAATGCAAATCTTGAAAAATTGAGTGATGTAAAATATTTAATTTTAGAAATCAAAAATCATAGTGAAAAGATGCTTAAAAATATGGATATAGATGAAGAAAAAATTGATCCTAATATTTATAAGGGTTTTCAACTTTCTTTTTTGAATTCTGTAAAAAATGGTATTAAAAATGGGATTCCATTAGAAATTATCAAAAATGATATAAATAATATTGATAAATATTTTGATAAATATGTAAATTGTGTTAAAACTAATCAGAAGGATTCTCAACTTCAAATTGAATATGATGTA
>CACWHO010000106.1 GCA_902760765.1 uncultured Eubacteriales bacterium
AAAAAACAAAAAGGGAGGAATTTAAAATGGCAGTAGTTGCAATGAAACAATTACTTGAAGCTGGTGTTCATTTTGGACATCAAACAAGAAGATGGGATCCTAAAATGGCTGAATACATATTCCAAGCTAGAAATGGAATCCATATTATCGATTTACAAAAGACATCTAAAAAAATTGATGAGGCTTATGAATTCTTAAAAGAACAAGCAGAAGAAGGAAAAACAGTTTTATTTGTAGGAACAAAAAAACAAGCACAAGAATGTGTTAAAGAAGCTGCAGAAAAAACTGGAATGTTCTATGTTAACCAAAGATGGTTAGGTGGAATGTTAACAAACTTTGATACTATCAAAACAAGAGTACAAAGATTAAAAGACTTAGAAAAAATGCAAGAAGATGGTACATTTGATGTATTACCTAAAAAAGAAGTTATCCTATTAAAAAAAGAAATGGATAAATTAGAAAAAAATTTAGGTGGAATAAAAGAAATGGAAGAATTACCAGGAGTTATATTCCTAGTAGACCCTAAAAAAGAACATATAGCTATATTAGAAGCTAAAAAATTAGGAATTCCAGTTATTGGATTAGTAGATACAAACTGCAATCCAGAAGAAGTTGACTATGTAATACCTGGAAATGATGATGCTATAAGAGCTGTTAAACTAATAACAGACGTTATGGCAAATGCAATTATAGAAGGTAAACAAGGAGAAAGTTTTGATGCAGAAGAAGCAACAGAAGTTGCAAATACTGAATCAAGTGAAGAACCAACTTCAATAGAAGAAGTTGCTCAAAATGAAGAGGAGGAATAAACTTATGATAACTGCAAGTTTAGTAAAAGAGTTAAGAGAAAAAACAGGCGCAGGAATGATGGACTGTAAAAAAGCCTTAACAGAAACTGATGGAGATATGGAAAAAGCTATTGAGTATCTAAGAGAAAAAGGTATTACAAAAGCAGCAAAAAAATCAGGAAGAATTGCAGCAGAAGGATTAGTTGATGCATATATTTCAGCTGATAAAAAAGTTGGAGCAATAGTAGAAGTTAATTCAGAAACAGACTTTGTTGCTCAAAATGCTGAATTCAAAAGCTTTGTAAAAAATATTGCAAAACAAGTTGCAGATAAAAATCCAAAAGATGTTGAAGAACTATTAGCATTACCTGCAGAATTTGAAGAAGGAAAAACAGTTCAAGAAGCATTAGTAGAAAAGATAGCAACAATTGGAGAAAATTTGAGTATAAGAAGATTTGCAAGATTTGAAACAGATGGATTTGTTTCAGAATATATTCATGGAGATGGAAAAATAGCTGTTTTAGTTAATATGAAAAAGGGAACAGAAGAAGTTGCAAAAGATGTATGTATGCAAATTGCAGCTGCAAGACCTGAATACTTAAATAGAGAACAAGTTCCAGCTGAAAGAGTAAGCAAGGAAATGGAAATTCTAAAAATTCAAACAATGAATGAAGGAAAACCAGAAGCCATAGCTGAAAAAATAGTTCAAGGTAGAATTGGAAAATTCTATGAAGAAATATGCTTAGTAGACCAAGCTTTTGTAAAAGACCCAAATAAAAAAGTTTCTCAAATTTTAAAAGAAAATGATAGCGAAATTCTAGAATTCGCTAGATTTGAAAAAGGTGAAGGAATTGAGAAAAAAGAAGAAAATTTTGCAGAAGAAGTTATGAAACAATTAAAATAAAAAATTATAGACTGAGACTGCTAACAAGTTTTAAAATTGTCAGCAGTTTTTTATTTCAATAGAAAGCTTATTAGAATATGTTAATTTGAATATATAAGAAAAAATATTTTTAAAATTATTATAAAGTTAGTGAGGATCGTTCAAAAATTCTCAAAAGTTTGAAAAACTTTTGTAAGAATTTTTAGAATGAGGAGCTTTATAATAATTTTAAAAATATTTTTTCTTATATATTTTAAAAAAATTATATAAAAAACTACCAATTTATTAAAATGTATGATAGAATACATTTGTGATAAAATACACAAGAATAAAAGAAAATGTAGTTTGAAATATAAAGATTTCATCTATATTTGCTTTTTAAGTAAAGAGAAAGGAACTAAATTTAAAATGTCAGAAGAAAATAATAAACCTAAATACAAAAGAGTATTATTAAAACGCATTAGCAGGACCAAATAAAACTGGAGTTGATGCAGAAACAATAGGAAAAATATGTGACAAAATAAAAGAAGTTACAGACATGGGAGTACAAGTTGGAATTGTTGTTGGAGGAGGAAACTTTTGGAGAGGAAGAAATGGACATCAAATGGAAAGAACAACAGCAGATTATATGGGAATGCTTGCAACAGCAATGAATGCATTAGCTTTACAAGATGCATTAGAAGTAAGAGGAGTTTATTCAAGAGTACAAACAGCAATAGAAATGAGAGAAATAGCAGAACCTTTTATAGTTAGAAAGGCAGAAAAACATTTAAATAGAGGAAGAGTTGTAATATTTGCATGTGGTACAGGACACCCATATTTTACAACAGATACTGCAGCAGTTTTAAGAGCAACAGAAATAAAAGCAGATATAATTTTACTTGGAAAAGCAATAGATGCAGTATATTCTGCAGACCCTAAAATTGATAAAACAGCACAAAAATATGATAATATAACATATTTAGAAGTATTAGAGAAAAATTTAAAAGTTATGGATTCAACTGCAACAGCAATGTGCAGAGATAATAATATTCCAATTCTTGTATTTGGAATAGCTGACCCAGAAAATATAGTAAGAGCTGTTAAGGGAGAAAAAATTGGAACATTAGTAAAATAATTTATTAAATAAAATATGAGAAAGGAGTTTGTACTAAATTAGTACAAAATAAAACTATGGATTATTCAGAATTAAAAAATAGAATGGAAAAAGGAATTAATGCTTATAATGAAAGATTGGCAGAAGTCAGAGCAGGGAGAGCAAATCCAGCAATATTAAATAAAGTAAAAATAGATTATTATGGAACACAAACACCAATAAATCAAGTAGCAGGAATATCAGTTCCAGAAGCAAGATTAATTGTAATTCAACCATGGGATGCAAGTATTTTAAAAGATATTGAAAGAGCAATATTAACAGCAGATATTGGAATAAATCCTAATAATGATGGAAAAGTAATAAGACTTGCTTTCCCAGAATTAACAGAAGAGAGAAGAAAAGAAATTGTAAAAGAAGTTAAAAAAATGGCAGAAGAAGCTAAAGTTGGTATTAGAGCAATTAGAAGAGACGGAATTGAAGAAGCTAAAAAAGAACAAAAAGATGGAGAAATGACAGAAGATGAATTAAAACATGCAGAAGAAGAAATACAAAAATTAACTGATAAAGCAATTGAAGAAATTGATAAAATACTAGAGAACAAAGAAAAAGAAGTAATGTCAATTTAATATTACACATATAATAATTTAAATAAAACATATTAAGGTAAGTGGAAAAATGGAATTCAAAGAACAATTAAAAAAATATCAAAATATAGTAAATGAGGAACTTGAAAAAACAAATATAAAAGAAAATGTACCAGAGCAAGTACTTAATAATTCTATGGAATATAGCCTTATGGCAGGAGGAAAAAGAATAAGACCAATTTTAGTAATTGCAACATATAAATTATTTAAAGATGATATAGAAGAATGCATGCCATTTGCAGTTGCTATAGAGATGGTTCATAATTTTTCTTTAATTCATGATGATTTACCAGAAGTGGATAATGATGATTTTAGACATGGAAAGCCAACAAACCACAAAAAGTTTAATCACGCAACAGCGCTTCTTGCTGGTGATGGCTTATTAAATAAAGCATATATTGTAATAAGTAATGAATTACAATATTCTTCAAGAAATCAATATAAAGAATGCTTTATAAATAAAGTAAGAGCATTTAATGAATTCTCAAAATCAGTTGATAGAATGATAGCTGGAGAGTATTTAGACACAGAATTGGAAGGACAACATATTTCAGCTCAAATGCTTGATTATATACATCAAAATAAAACAGGTGCATTATTAAAACTATGTGTAAGAATGGGAGCAATACTTGCAAATGCACCAGAAAATGATATAGAGAAACTTTCAAACTATGCAGAAGCAATTGGATTAGCATTTCAAATAAAAGATGACTTATTATCAGTTGAAGGTGATTCAAAAATTACAGGAAAGCCAACAGGAAACGATGAAAAATTAAAAAAATGTACATATGTTTCAATGTATGGTTTGGATAAAACAAAAGAACAATTAAATAAAATTACAAATGATGCAATAAATGAAATAAAAGAATATGGAGAAAAGGCAGAATTCTTAAAGGAATTGGCATTATATATCCAAAATCGTAACAAATAAGGAGAATGACATGGATACTCAAAATTTACCTGAGCATATAGCAATCATTATGGATGGAAATAGAAGATGGGCAAAAAAAAATGGAATGATTGCAAATTTTGGACATAAAGAAGGTGCAAAAACTTTAGAAAAAATAGTAAGACATGCAAACAAAATAGGAATAAAATACATTACAGCATATGCATTTTCAACAGAAAATTGGAAAAGGTCAAAAGATGAAGTTTCAGCATTAATGCTATTATTTCAAAGTTATTTAGATGATTATACTGGAAGTAGAGAAGGTTTATCTGAAAGACTCAAAAAAAGTATAAACAAAGCAATGGAAAAAACTAAAAATAATACAGGAATAACATTTAACATAGCATTAAATTATGGCGGAAGAGATGAAATTTTACATGCAATGAAAAATATTGCAGAAATGGTAAAAAATGAAAAAATTGAACCAAACGAAATTACAGAAGAAATGATTTCAAACAATTTATATACACAAGGAGAACCAGACCCAGATTTATTGATAAGAACAAGTGGTATATTCAGAATTTTTATTTTTAGATAAATATTGGCCAGATTTTACTGAACAAGATTTAGATGATGCAATAGAAACATACCAAAAAAGAAATAGAAAATTTGGAGCAAAATAACAAGGAGGAAAAAGAATTTGAATTCAAAAAGAGTAATTTCAGGATTTATGATAGCAATTGTACTTGGAATAATATTATTAATAAAAAGTAATCTAATAACGGGAATTATATTTACAGTAATTGCACTTATAGCAATGGACGAATATTTAAGAGCAATATCTAAAATTTGTAAGCCAATAAAATGGGTTTCATATTTAAGTTGCCTATCTGTAATGCTAATAAATTATATTCCAAAGGAATATTTAGCAAATGCATTATTAATAACACTTCCATCAATTTTATTAATATTATTTTTACATGTTATTATAACAGATATGAAAATAAGTTTTAAAGATGTTGCATATACACTTTTAGGAATTTGTTATGTGCCTGGATTTTTAATATTTTTATCATTAATAGATGGAATGGAAAAAGGAAAATTATTATTATTATATGTTATAATTGCAGCATGGATAACAGATACATTTGCATATGCAATTGGAAGAAGATATGGAAAACATAAATTTAGTAAAGTAAGTCCAAAAAAATCAATAGAAGGATGTATTGCAGGAACAGTATCATCTGTTTTGGTAGCATTACTATATACATTTTTATTAAATAAATTTGCAGGATTTGAATTTACATATATAGAAATAACTATACTTGGAACATTGCTAAGTTTAATTGGACAAATTGGCGATTTTTCAGCATCAGTAATTAAAAGATATGTTAATATAAAAGATTATGGTACATTAATTCCTGGACATGGCGGAATACTAGATAGAATTGATAGTGTACTATTTATTGCACCATTTGCATATATTATATTTACAATAATTTAAATTTTTGACATTGCAAAATTATTATTTAATAATAAGATAAAAGTTTTGCAATAATATAAACTCTTAAGGAGGAATAAATTTGACAATATTAATATCTGCAATAAAAATTATATTTTTATTAGGATTTTTAATAACAATACATGAAGCTGGACATTTACTTATTGCAAAAGCATGTAAAGTAAAAGTAAATGAGTTTTCAATTGGATTTGGACCAGCAATTTGGAATAAACAAGGAAAAGAAACAAAATATTCTATACGTATAATTCCACTTGGTGGATATTGTAGTATGGAAGGTGAAGAAGAAAGAAAAAATACTGAAGGGTCCTTTTCAGAAGCAAGTATACCAAAAAGAATAGCAATTGTTGCTGCAGGAGCAATTGTTAATATTTTATTTGGAATACTTGTATATTTTATTATGTTTGGACCAACAGCAACTGGTGAAATAATTGTTGCAATTTTTAAAAGTTTGAAACAATTATTTACTGCCAAAGTAGGTGTTGACCAAATGATGGGACCTGTTGGCATTTCACAAATTGTTGCAACAACAAGTGGATTTAAAGAATTTATGTATGTATTAGCATTAATATCAATATCACTTGGAGTAACAAATTTATTACCAATACCCATTAGATGGTGGTAGAATAGTTTTATTAATTATAGAAGCAATACGTAGAAAACCATTAGAAGAAAAAACAGAAATGAATTTACAATTAGTTGGATTTTCAATATTAATTGCTATTTCATTAGTAGTTACATATAATGATATTTTGAGAATAGTTTAAAAGATGTTTAAAATATAAATTAAAATTTGTAATTGTTATTCATATAAAATGTAGTTTTAATTATGAAGGGATGAAATAATTATGAAAATAAAAAAAGAATTAGATGTAATAATACTTATAGTTATATTGATTATCTCAATATTAATATTAATATTGAGTCCAGATAGAACTGATAAAAAGGCAGATATAGTTGAAAAAAACAATAAAACTTTAGCAGAAAATGAAAAAACAAATACAACAGATTTGAACAAAATAAATAGTGAAGAAGAAAAAGAAACAAGTATGCAAAAAGGTGGAAACTTTTTAAAAAATGGAGATAATATTGTATTTTACAAAATAGATGACAATAAAACAATATATACATATAATATAAATGAAAAA
>CACWHO010000107.1 GCA_902760765.1 uncultured Eubacteriales bacterium
CAATGGGAAAGTATTGTAGGAAACTGCGATACTTTTTTATATTTAGGTGGAAATGAACAAAGTACACACAAATATGTTTCTGAACTACTTGGAAAAGAAACAATAGATACAGATTCATATACAAGAAGCTATGGAATGCACGGACAATATTCTACTAATTATCAAAATACAGGAAGAGAATTACTTACACCTGATGAAGTTAGAATGTTAGATAATAAATATGCTTTGCTATTTATTAGAGGTGAAAAACCTGTAAAAGATTTGAAATACAATATGTTAGCACATCCTAATGTTAGTATGACAGCAAATGGAAAGGAAAAGCCTTATGAACATGGAACAACAAATGAAAGAGTTGCAGAAGTTAGTTTTGAAGAAAAAGAAGAAAAGCCAGACAATGCAATAGAAGTTACAAAAGATGAAACTCAATATGAACTATTGAGCGAAGAAGAAGTTGAAAAATTAGTAATGGAGGAAATTTAATTATGAAAAAATTAAAAGTTAATAAGAAAAAAATCAAAAATATTTTAATAAAAGCACTATTTATTGTGTTTTGTGTTTTTGCACTTAATGTAGCAAACCAAATATTTGCTTATGCAACAGATGATCCAATACAGGTTGTAAATAATTTATCAAACTTTATATTTGGACTTATAAGAGCTGTTGGAATGATTATTTTAGGTTTTGGAATTGTACAAGTTGGAATGAGCCTAAAATCACACGATCCAACACAAAGAGCAAATGGAATAATGACTCTTGCTGGTGGAGCAGTAATAACATTTGCAAAAGAAATTTTGACATTGATTACAGGTGGGTAAACAAAATTAAATATTTTGAGAACTATTTTAGAAGAATTTTCTAGAATAGTTCTCTTTTCAATTTAAAAGAAAGCGAGGTAGAAAGATGTGAGTTGGATAACAAATAATTTACGAACTTCATTGGATACTTGGAATAGCAAAATGAATGAAATTTGGCAATTAGTAACTCAAAGCCCACAAGATTTTAGAGGTGGTGGTATATGGAATGTTGTTCAAAACATAAATGGAACAATGCAAGCAATAGGTCTTGCACTACTTGTTCTATTTTTTGTAGTTGGAGTAGCAAAGCAATTTGGAAATTTTGCAGAAGTCAAAAAGCCAGAACACGCATTTAAGCTGTTTATTAGGTTTGTACTGGCGAAAGGCATTGTAACTTATGGATTGGAACTGATGCTTGCAATATTTAATATTGGACAAGGCATTGTTCAAAAAATAATTACAACATCAGGCTTAACTGGTGCCAATAGTTCATATTTACCACAAGAAATTGCATATGCAGTTGATAAAGCAGGTTTCTTTGACTCAATACCATTAGGAGCAGTTTCAATTTTAGGAGGATTATTTATAACTGTGCTTTCATTTGTAATGATTCTAACCGTGTATGGTAGATTTTTTAAATTGTATTTATATACAGCAATTGCTCCTATTCCCCTATCAAGTTTTGCAGGACAAGGTACAGAACAAATAGGCAGAAGTTTTATAAAAAGCTACATTGGAGTCTGTTTAGAGGGTGCAATTATAGTAATATCTTGTATTATTTTTACAATGTTCGCATCAACTGCACCAGAAATAAATACTGGAGATGATGCAATAACAATGGTATGGAAATACCTTGGAGAGCTGATTTTTAATATGCTAGTTTTAGTGGGCACTATAAGAATGAGCGACAGAATTGTAAAAGAAATGATGGGACTATAAGGAGAAAATAATATGTTGAAAAATTTATTAAAAATAAAAAAATTAAAAAAACAAAAACATTTAATTAAAGTTTATAACGGCTATAAAGAAAAATATATAGATGGAAAAAAACTAAAAAAATTTTTATCAAATGTATATGAATTGCGAGGAGAGGATCATGAAGTCGTTAATAAAACAAAGATAAATTTAAAATATTATCCACGATTAAAAGATAATGAAGTATATAGAATTTTTTATAATAATAAATTTATAAAAATAATGAATGCTGAAAAAGATTATGAAATGTACTTTATAGGTTATACAAAAAGTAAAGAAAAATTTGAAAAAGAAATGGAGGCAAAAAATGGAAGAAGAAAAATCACCAATAGAATTTTATACAAAAGAAGAAATTGAAAAAATAATAAATGACAAAGTACCTTTATATTATGCAGATACGGGAGTTGAAGAAGTAATTGTTAGAGAAGAAGACATTGCTGACTTTATTATGAAAGTAGATGAAATATATCAAGATACTGAAAATATGAAATTTATAAAAGTTGGAGCAGAAACTTACGAGCCTTCTCTTACAACTTATGGTTGTTATTTAAATAAGGCAAATCCAGAATTAAGAGATAAAATAATTGATAGGCTGACAACGTTGCAAACAACAGATACACCTATAAAAGATTTTAAAATAATTGATGAAGATGATTATGATAAAGTAGAAAGTTATTTAGGTGTAAGAGATAAAAATAAATCTGAAAATGATTTAAACATAACAGACAAGGAGGCAAGATAAGTTATGGAAGTTAAAATAAATAAAGATATTAGAGAGTTTCAAGAAAGCAATGAGGCAATTTATATTTTCAATACTTGCCTGTGTAGTGGCAGTAATATTGTATTTTATATTAAAGCCATATTTTCGGAGTTGAAACATTATCTTGGGTATGTATTTTAGGAGCAACTCCATTTGCAATACTTGGATTTGTAAAATACAATGGAATGAATGCAGAAGAGTTTTTGGTGTGTTGGTTTAGAAGTAAATTTCTATTCTCAGCACCTTTTTTATTTCAAGCAGACAATTATTATGCAAAAGAATTTAAGCCTACAATAGACAAGCATTTGAAAAAAGATTTTCAAAAAAATATAAGAGAAAGAAAAACGAAAAAAGATACTTCTAAAAAGGATGAAAAGAAGAAAAAATCAAAGAAACGGAGGTAAGTAAAATTGAAAATTTTAAATACAATTTTTAAGCGAGATAGTGATGAAATGAAAGTACCACATTCAGCACAAGGAATACTCCCTGTGCAAACAATATGGCAAGATGGAATTTTTTTAGTTGGAAAAAACAAATATTCTAAAAGTTTCAAATTTATGGACATCAATTATGCAGTAGCAAGTAAAGAAGATAAAGAAACAATGTTTTTAGAATATTCTGATTTGCTTAATTCACTTGATACTGGTGCAACTGCTAAAATTACAATCAACAACAGAAGAATTAATAAAGTA
>CACWHO010000108.1:0-346 GCA_902760765.1 uncultured Eubacteriales bacterium
TAAAAAGTTTAATGACCTTGGTGTTCTAGAGATAATAGGTTGTGGTGCAACACATGGTTACTTCCCTATTTTATATGTAAATGAAAAAACTGTTAGAGCGCAAATTGCTTTGGGTGTGCAAA
The DNA here is from genome assembly GCA_902760765.1 of uncultured Eubacteriales bacterium. GTDB lineage: Bacteria > Bacillota > Clostridia > TANB77 > CAG-508 > CAG-269. The sequence continues at coordinate 123 of CACWHO010000108.1, forward strand.
CATATAATAAATATTTTGATAAACCAATAAAGGGCTTTTGGCTTCCTGAGTGTGGATACGTTCCAGAGGCTGATAAATATTTAAGGGAGTTCGGTGTAAAATATGTTATAGTTGAAACACATGGGATTTTATATGCAGACCCTACCCCACTTTATGGAACTTATGCTCCTATAGTTTCTCCAGATGGAATTGTTGCTTTTGGTAGAGATTTAGAGTCATCAAGA
>CACWHO010000108.1:409-5443 GCA_902760765.1 uncultured Eubacteriales bacterium
CATTTCTTTGATTGTAGATGTCAGCAAATTGATTATTTATCACAACATACCAAAAACCCACCTATTATTTTGTGCCCTTATGATGCAGAACTCTATGGACATTGGTGGTATGAAGGTCCAGATTTCTTATATACCCTTGCTAAAAAGGTTTATTATGATGATTGCAATTTTAAATTCATTACACCAGGTGAATATATTGAGAAATATCCAGAAATGCAAATAAGTACACCTTGTAGATCATCATGGGGTGCTAAAGGATATAGTGAAGTTTGGTTAAATCCTTCAAATGATTATGTACATAGGCATTTGCATAAAGCAGGAGATAGAATGTGTGAACTTGCTAGTATGTTCCCTTCTGAAAAAGATGATTCATTAAAACGTAGGATATTAAATCAATGTGCACGTGAACTTGTACTTGCTCAAAGCAGTGACTGGCTATTTATAATAACAAATGGGAGGCAAAAGATTGCATCTTCCCTGAAATGAATTATCAAATTTATTGCTAAAAACTAGAAAAATATTAAGAAATATTTCCAGTCTTCCAGTCTATACTTTGCAATCTTAATATAATAGTCCCCTATATAAAGAAAATATGTTAAAATGAGCGTTATATAATAACTCAAGGTTAAGTTATTATATAACGCTTATTGTTTTTTTATTTATATAGCACAACTCAAATCCAATGCATTCCGAATAATTCATCAACAGAACTGAATTTATCTTTTTACGTCTAAATTATATAGTACATGCGTATTTGTATCATAATAATAAATTACGTAATCTCCATTTTCAAAGTCGAAATTTTGTTCATCATCTCTCCACATTGTATAGTAATCAGTTGTATCTATCATTGTTTCATTTAAATCATATCCTTCTAACCTATTGCTATTTTTTAATGCATGCTCAAAATTTACTAAATATGGTTCTAATAGATCAATATCATTCTCATCAATTTTTTTATAATATTTAGAGTTTGCAAATTTGCTGTCATTATCTTCTTTATAATAATATTTGTAAAAATCCGTATGTTCATCATCAAATGACCCTTCACTATAATTGTCACATTTATAATATCCTTTCAGTCTGCAAGGTTCAGCAAATCCAAATAATGTGGACACAATTAAATATATTGGAAATACAATTGCAAATGTAATTGTTGCTAAAGTTAATGCAATAATTTGAATAAAGCCCTTTTGTTTTTTCAATTTATTAATGCCTCCCTACATTCTATATGAATTAACTTTTATTTTTATTGTAAACTTGTAATTTTTAAGAACATCATATGCACTGGAGATACTTGCAAAATTATTTAATGTAGACGAAACTAATGCTTTTGGAATATTTTCTGTAAAATCTTTATTTGCATAGCCATTAAACCAAATTATATCAGTAAAATCATATTTATCTTTTAATTCAATTTCTAAGCTCCATATTCCTAATTTATTTTTATTTCCTTTAATCTTTAATGTTACATTATGTAAAGAAAAAAATAGGTCTTTATCATTAAACGTAACATTTGAATCCTCTATGTTAACATCTTCACCATTTAAATAACTATTAATTTTATTAGTAAATTCTTTATTCGAAAACAAAATCTTATTAACATATTCGTCGTCTATTATTTGTTCTTCATTTTCCTTTTCTTCAGGTAAATCTATTGATTTTATAAGCAAATATGCAGACAACTTCATATCAAACAGTATTCCCCCTGCTACTACAATTTTCCAAAATTCACGTTGTAAATTATAAAATGCAAGATGAAATATTGGTGATTTCATTTTTGTAGTATCAAAAATAACCTCACATGCATCTAAAAAACTTTCATCATATAAATCATATATCTTAACATTAATGTTTTTTTGATTTTCTTTAATTTTCTTTATTGCTTCCTTATACTTTTTATAATCTTCTTGCATTTCATAATAATCATTCTTCTTTATATCTTCATTAATATTTGATTTATCTAGTTTTATATTAAATTCTTCATAGTCTTTATAACTATTATAAGCTCTATAAAAATCATTTAATGTAAAATCACCAAATAAAATCCTATACTTTTTGTTAAACGCAGTAATTTCATCAATATTTGATTGTATAATTTGTGCAAGACTAATAAAATTTTCATTATTAATTTTTTTTAAATAATCTAAAGCAATGTAGTTTTGTACCAAAGCATATTTCTTGTCTTTGTTTAGAAAAAACTTGTGACATCTCCATGCGATTCTTGTGCAAAAATAATTTTCTTTATTAAGAACTTTAGGTATTGCAATTTTAAAATTCTTGTATAAATTTTTTAAACACTTCCTGCCAAATAATTCATAATTATATGTATATGGCTTATTACAGAGTTTACACTTTTTTTCATTTTTATTGTCTGATTTGTTCACTGTAACGTTCTCCTTTATTATTAATAAATTATATATACTAAATTATTTTTTTTAAATCCCTCTTTGAGTACAAAATTCTTCTTACTTCCATTACGTTATTTTTTACAATATAGAAAATTGTATAATTTTTTACGTAAATTCTATAATACGTAACATTTCCTCTTGATATGTATTTTTCATAACCATCTGGTTTCTGACTCCTTTTCTCAATTTGTTCAATTACATTTTTATAAAATTTATCTGCTGCATCACTATTTTTTAAAGTATGCACCATATAGTTTAATATAGATTCAAACTGTTTAACAAATGATGGTAAATATCTAATTTCATAATTATCTTTTTCCATACATTGAACTCCTAACAATTTTTTTCATTTCATCATGAGAATAATATTTTGTATTTGGATCAGATGCTTCCTCTTCTGCCTCTTGTAATTCACTTTCAACATACTCATTATATTCTTTTTCACTTATTAAATTAGAATATTTTTCCAAGCTCATCACAACCATAGAGCCGTATCCATTTTTAGTTAGGTATACTGCTTCGTCTTCATTTAAAACTAATTCTTCAATTTCTGGTTTCTGGATATTTATTTCTTAAATCTGATACAGGTCTTATATTAATCATAATTTTAACTCCTTGAAAATTTTTATTATTACATTATATTATCATTATTTTATCATTATTCTATGCTAATTTCAATATTATATCAAAAAAATCTTAATTATTTTTTATAAAATATTTAACTGTAAAAATCAAACATTGTAATTAAACTATAACTCATTGAATAAAATGCACCTCCTAAAATTAGATTTTAGGAGGTGCATTATTTATTTTAATTGTGAATATTTATTTTTGCTTTTTTAGTGGTAACCGTTTTAAATTTCTATTTCGTAAATTTAGCATTGTCAACTAAAAGTTTTACTGCTTGCTCATTTTTTGAAGCTTTTGATAAGTAATCTTTAATATCTTCATTTTTCTCAAGCTCTTCAACTTTTTTGCCATATTGTTTTGCCATTTTTTCTAATTCGTCTTTTATGTATTTTTCGTCTTCTTTAATTTTTTCATCAGCAACTATTTGCTCTAAAACTAATCTTGTTTGAATATTTTTTATAGCATCTTCTCTATATTCTTTTCTCATATCATTTTCAGTTTTGCCCATCATTTTCAAATATTGATTTAAGCTTAACCCTTGATACTGTAGTCTTTGATCAATATTATCTTCCATTTGATCAATTTCAAGTTCAATCATACCTTCTGGAATATCAATTTTAGTATCTTTTATTACAGCATCTATTGCAGCATTTTCTGTTTCTGTCTTAGCTCTTTCTTATCAAATTCGCTAACATCTTTAGCAAATTCATCATCTAATTTTGGTAATTCTTTTACACTAATTGAATTTAATTTAACATGAAATACTGCTGGTTTTCCTGCTAAGTTCTTTTCAAAATATTCTTTAGGGAATGTTACATTAATGTCTTTTTCTTCCCCAATTTTCATTCCTATAATTTGGTCTTCAAAACCTTCTATAAAACTATGGCTTCCAATTGTTAAATCATATTTTTCTGCTTTTCCACCCTCAAAAGGTACTCCATCAACAGTTCCTTCAAAATCAATGTTAACCATATCTTTATCTTGAACAGGTCTGTCTTCAACAGTAACTTTTCTTGAATTATGTTCTGCCATATGGTTTATTTCGTCATCAACATCTTTATCAGTTACTTTATATTCAACTTTTTTAATTTCAACACCTTTGTATTTTCCAAGCTCAACTTCTGGCTTTGTGTTTACGATGGCTGTAAAAATAAGGTCTTTTCCTTTTTAATTTCTTCATCATAAACTTTTGGTACTAATTCATTGAAAGCATCTTCATAAAAAATATTGTCTCCATAATATCTTTCTACTATATGGAAAGGTGCTTTTCCTTTTCTAAATCCAGGTATATTAAAATATTTTGCACTCTTTTTAAATACATCCATAATTGCATCATCAAATTTAGATGCTTCAACAGTAAAAGTAATCTTAATCTCATTTTTATTCTTTGTTTTTTCTTGTTTAATGCTCATTCTACTTCATTCCTTGCTATTAAAAATTTAGGTTTTTAAAACCTCTACTACCATGCTTATCTATTATAACACTTTTTAGCAATAATTCAATGGTTTTTGTGAAAAATTTTTGTTGCATTTCAAATACTAATTAACGTTGCATTTCAAATGGATATTCTGGAAAGGTTTGAAAGGTTAATTAACAACTTAAAAGATATAAATTTAAAATGAAAAAAATATCAGAAAATACTAGCCTATTTAAACTAGTATTTTGCTATCTTGTTCTTTCATTTACAATATGTTATTTTTTTTCATTCAAAATTTTCTTTACTTCTTCTTCGGTCATGTTCGCAACTTTTGCTATTTGTTTTATTTCAATTTTCATGGAAGCTAATTGCTTAATCATCTCCGCTTTTCCCTGCTTTATTCCTTTTTTCGTTGCATCATACATTCTTTGCTCTTCGTCCATTCTTGCAATTTCTTCATTTAGTGCTTGTCTCCTCAATGCTTCATCTTGACTTATCTCATATAACTTTTTGTTTGCCTCTTTTATAGCTTTATTCTTTTTCATAATTTCAGCCACCTCCACACTTCCAGGATCG
>CACWHO010000109.1 GCA_902760765.1 uncultured Eubacteriales bacterium
ATTATTAAAAATACAAGATTTTCAATTTTCTTTTTATTATCTCCACTATTTTTATTATTTTCTGATAATGCTTTTAATTTTTCTTTAAACATATTTTTAATTGTATAATAAAGTATTTATTATACTCTCCTTGCATAGTATATTTAGATTTTTAAAAAGGATTTATCTATAAACCTTAAATAATATATTAATTTTGCTCATAGTCATCATTTTCATAAATTTGGCTATTATTTTCTTCTGCTTGTTTGGTAACATCTTCTTTCAATCTTTTTAAATATTCTTCTTTTATTGTATTATCTATTTTTTTATTATCAATATTTGTATTCCACTCTGCTTCTGCGTATGTATCAATATTTGAAAAATCTATTTTATCCGAATTTTCAATAAAAGGTGAAATTATACTAAACAATATATACAAGCCCATAACCACTTTTACATATTTTTTTGTTTTGTTATTCGGTAAAAGCATTTCTAAAATTGAAACAACAATTAACGAAAAACTTAAATTTTTAACCCATGAACTTAAAAATTTAACCACCTTAATTTAGCTCCTTTTATAAATTATTTATACATCATTCCTATATTGCTCATTTTTATTAATACCGTAACTCCAATTATTACCATAAATGAAATTGAAATAACAATTGCTAATAAAACTTTAAAAATATCAGAAATTTCATCAAGCAAATTCACAATTTTTTCATCTGCAACAACCTCACACAATGCTGCAACAAGCTTGTATGATATTGTCAAAATTGAAAGTTTTATAATTGGTAAAATACAAATACCTAATATTACAATAACTCCTACAAAACCAACTGCATTTTTTAAAATTACACCACAGCCTAAAACACTATCTATTACATCTCCCAAAACTTTACCAACAACTGGAATTCCAGAACTTACAATAGCTTTTGCAGTTTTAGCAGTTATTCCATCAACAGAACTTGCAAGTGTTCCCTCTAAAGAAACAACACCAACAAAAACTGTTAAAACAACTCCAAGAAACCAGACTGTTCCAGATTTTAAAAACTTTGAAAATTTTTCAATCTGCACTTTGTCGGAGATTTTGGAAATTATGCTTATTGAAGTAATTATTAAAATCAATGGAATTAATAAATCTTGAACTAAATTTCCAATCAAATTTATTATAAATAAAATTAGTGGTTGAAGTATGCTTGTAGTTGTTATACTTCCTGTATAAATCATAAGTGAAACCAAAAGTGGTATTAATATATTTATGTATGATGTCAAATTTGTGGTTGTTTCTTTAACTAAATTTATAACATCTGAAAAATTACTCATTATAATTGTTACTATTAAAATGTATTGTACATAAAATATCATTTTTGATATATTTTCATTTTCTAAACTATCTGATATTGATTTTAAAATACTATGTATAACTACAATAATTAGAATACTTACTAAGCCTTTTAAACTTGATTGAACTTCTTTTCCAATAATTTTAGTAATTTGCTTATATAAAAATTTGTTGTCTACATCACCTTTTATTGCAGAATTAAATATTTTTGAAATATCTATATTTTCAAAAATATCATTACTATACTGTTTTGATTTTTCAATAAATGATGATATTCCAAATGATTCTTGTTGATTTTCTAAAATTTCTTCAGAATCTTCGCAGTATGTTGGTTTTGCATTTAAAACAATTATTAGGAAAATTGATGCTAAAATTATAAATCTTTTGTAACACATTTTTTCACTTCCTACTGGTAAATTTTTTCTTTTGTTCGTTGTAATTAATAATGTTTTATAGAAATTATTTTTATTGAAAAATTTTTATATTTTTTTCTTTTATAAAAATTGCATTTTATGGTAATATTTTTAAAATAATTTCTAACAAACTTGATATTATTGGTATTGACATTGATATTATTATTATTTTTGTCCCCATTTCTATTTTACTTGCAATTGCACCTTCACCAGAATCTTTACAAATGCTTACTGCAAATTCTGAAAGAAAGGCAATTCCAGTTATTTTTATTAAAAGTGTGATGAACTCCATATTTATTGATGATTTATCTTGTATGGATTTTATTAAAGCTATAATTCCATCTAGCTTATCCATTACCAGAATTAAGATTAAAGCACCAGATAGAATACTTATAAATATTGCATATTCTGGTCTGTATTGTTTTAGCATTATTATAATTATTACTGCAATAAGTGCAATTCCAATTATTTTGATTATTTCCATACTTTTATTGCATTCCTTTCTTTCTATATGTAAATATATATTTTGAAAATTATGATTATGTTTCAAATTTTTCTTATAAATTAAATAGTGTTCTTACAGTATCAAATAATCCACTTATTTCTTTAATTACCATTGTTAAAACAATTACAAGACCTGCAAGGGTTGTCATCATTGCTTGGTCTTCCCTTCCAGCTCTAACTAAAACCTGATATAAAACAGCAACTAAGATTCCTATTGCTGCAATTTTAAATAATAAATCTAT
>CACWHO010000110.1 GCA_902760765.1 uncultured Eubacteriales bacterium
GGAATAACTGGTTCATGTGTTATTGAAAATAACAAAATAATAAATGTTAAATACATATCAAGTATAAATTTTAGAATTGCAAGGGAAATTTTAAATTGTAGCAAAAATGTATTAAAAGATATTATAGATATTGAAAATAAAACAATATTTAATTCGGTTATTGTTGCACCACCAGGCAAGGGCAAGACGACAATTTTAAGAGATATAATTAGAAATTTGAGTAATGGAATTCCAGAAATTAATTTTAAAGGAAAAATATGTGGTGTTGTTGATGAAAGAGGAGAAATTGCTGCAATGTATAAAGGAATTCCACAAAATGATATTGGAATTAGAACAGATGTAATTGAAAATGTTAGTAAACCACAAGGAATTCAAATGCTTATTCGTTCTATGGGACCAGAAATTATTGCATGTGATGAAATTGGAAACTTTGAAGATGTACAAGCAATAAGATATGCAATTCATTCTGGAGTTAAAGGAATTTTCACAATGCATGGAAATTGTATTGAAGATATAAAAATGAACAAAGATATTAATGAATTAGTTGAAAATAGTGAAATCCAAAAGGTTATTTTTATATAAATGGAATTATTTTAAATAAAATGAGCTTTTATAGCTGAATGTCAAATTGAATAGCTGAAAAGTTTATCAAATTATTGACAATTTTCTCAAAAAAAAGTATAATAGATTTGTATTATTTTGAAAGGATGAAAAAAATGCTAAAAAAATATTGGAAAAAGATTGGTATGTTAATATTAATAATTGCATGTGTATTTAATATAATGAATAAATTTGTTCACAGATTATCTTTGAACAAAGAAATGGTACAATCTGCAAGATACGTTTTTAGTGAACAACTAAATGAAAACAAAGAAAAATAATACTTGAAAAATATGTAAAATTGTGTTATGATTAGCAATAGTCATGTTAATAATAGGGTAAAAGAGGTGAATTGAAATGAAAGAAGGAATACATCCAGAATATAACCAAACAACAATCACATGTGCATGTGGTAATGTTTTAGAAGTTGGTTCAACAAAAAAAGATATTAAAGTTGATGTTTGCTCAAAATGTCATCCATATTGGACAGGAAACTTAAGACAAGATACAGTAGGAGGTAGAGCAGATAAATTTAAGAAGAAATATGGTCTTGAATAAAATGTATAAAGTAGCAAAATTTAGCTACTTTTTTTCAATATTGTAGAAAAGATTTGCCAAATGAATGTGTTATAAGTGTAAATAACCATATTAAAATAGAGTAAAATATACACTATATTATTGGAGGAATAAAAATGTCAAATATTTTAGATTATATAAAATGGAGAGGAGATTTAAGTATAAGACAATCCTCATTTAACGGAATAGATAGTTTAATTTTATCAAGATTTTCATATTTACCATTTGAAAGCATTATGAAAAATGATGAAACTATTACAATCGAAGAGTTAGGTAAAAGGTTTTCAAACAAAAGTGCTGAAACAATGAACATTTTATGGAAGTTTGATACTGATTTACTACCATTATTAGGACCTTCTAAAAGATTTGGAGAAATGTATGCAACAGATTATGCAAATGCATTTGAACCAGAAATTGAAAAACAATTTTCTGCAATTACAGTTTTAATGCCAGACAATTTAATGTATGTGGCATTTAGAGGAACAGATGATACAATGGTTGGTTGGAAAGAAGATTTTAACTTAAGTTTTAAAAGTCATACATCATCACAAATTTCATCAAAAAATTATTTAAATGCTGTTGCAGAAAAATTTCCAGAAAGAAATATAATAGTTGGAGGACATTCAAAAGGTGGAAATCTTGCAATTTATTCTGCTGCATTTTGCAATCAAAATGTTAAAAATAGAATTATAAGAGTGTTTAATAATGACGGACCAGGATTCTGCGAAGATATAATCGAATCTGATGAATATAAAAGTATTTTAAATAAAATACATACATTTATTCCTGAATCATCTGTAATTGGAAGACTTATGAACCATAAAGAAAATTATTCAGTTGTAAAAAGTACACAAAAAGGCATTATGCAACATGATTTATATAGCTGGCAAGTGTTAGGAAATAGCTTTGTTTTAAGTAAAGTGCCATCAAATAAAAGTGATTATATTGATAAAACTATTACACAATGGGTAAATGAATTTCAACCTGAAGAGAGAGAACAATTTATTGATGTTGTTTATCAAATTTTATGCAAAACAAATGCAAAAACAATTTCTGAACTTAAAAAAAATTGGTTTAAAAATTCAAAAATTGTATTAAGAAACTATAAAAATACAGATGAAAAAACTAAGAAGATAATAAATGAAGTATTTTCAGGTTTAGTAAAATCTGCAACTGGAAATGCATTAAGTAAATAAGAATGAAAACCACAAGTTTTTTATAAAAAGGCTTGTGGTTTTTAATATTGTGTAATTTTAATTATTATTTTAGAAATTAAAAGGAGATTATTGATGAATTTTATAGAAGAAATAAAAGAAAAAGCAAAGAAAGATACAAAAACAATTATTTTGCCAGAGTCAAATGATTTAAGAGTGCTTAAAGCAACAGAAATTATTATGAGAGAAAAAATAGCAAATATTATTTTAATTGGAAATAAAAGTGAAATACTAGAAAAAGCTAGAGCTAATAAAATAAATGTAGAAGATGCTAAATTCATGGAGCCATATGAATCAGAAGAATATATAAATTTGCTATATGAATTACGAAAACATAAAGGCATGACAATAGAGGAAGCAAGAAAGCAAGTTATGATTCCAGAAGTTTTCAGTATGCTAATGGTAAAAAATAATGATGCAGATGGAGTTGTTTCTGGTGCAATACATTCAACAGCAGATACATTAAGACCAGCATTACAAATTTTAAAAACAGCACCAAATACAAAATTAGTTTCAGCTTTTTTTCTTATGGTTGTTCCAAATTGTGAATATGGTGAAAATGGAGTTTTT
>CACWHO010000111.1 GCA_902760765.1 uncultured Eubacteriales bacterium
TGTATTTGTCAAGTGAAAAATGGACCACTTTATAATTGAAAAATGGACCACTTTTTCAATTATAAAATTTACATATTTTTACTATTTTTCCAAGAAACTGTTTCTTCATATCTATGACTTACATTTCTTGAAAGATCTAATATATGTGCTTTATAAGCTAATCTATCAACCATAGCTCCTGTTAGCATTGCATCTTTAAAAATTTCTTCCCATCTATCAAATGTTAAATTTGTTGTTATTATTATTGAACCTTTATCATTTCTATTCGATAATAAATTAAATAATATTTCACAACCTTCTTTATCAAATGAAACATATCCTAATTCATCCAATATTACTAAATCAAATTTTTCAAATTTTCGTTTATATGCTGTTAATTGGCTTCTACTCATCGCTTCTTTTAATTCTATAATTAAATTCGGTACAGATATAAATAATACACTTTTTCCATCCATACATGCTTTAATTCCTAATCCTATTGCATAATGCGTTTTACCTGCTCCTGGTGTTCCTACTAATATTATATTTTCCTTTTTTTCTATAAAATCTAATGTATCTAATTCTTCAAATTCTTTTATGAATTCTGGATTATATAATTTTCTATCAAAATCTTCTAAATATTTTTTTATTGGGAATTTTGCATATCTTATTCTTTTTTTAATTCCATTTTCCTTTCTTTGATTTATTTCTTTTTCAAGTAGTTCATCTAAAAATTCTTCATAATCCTTTTTGGTTTGTTTTGCTTCTTTTATTTCATTTTCATAGTTTTTAAAAACATATGATAATTTTAATATTTTACTATTTTCTTTTATATTCATTTATTTTCAGCTCCTATCATTATTAAATTATACATACTTGTTTGATTTCTTGTTAAATTATTTATATTATTGTTATATCTTGTATTTTCAACTAAATTCCCTGAATTAATATTTAATATCTTTTCTAATTCCTCATCATTTTTTTCTTTATTTTTTTCTATTAAATCTATGAATTTTTTTGGATTATTGCTATAATATTTATCGAAGATGGTTTTTAACTTTGGATTGCTTTTTAAAACATATGAGTTTTTTAAAGCTCCTGGTTTAAAGATAAGTGTTTTTAAATAATGGCGTATATCAGCACTTATCTTCTTTTCTCCATCTATTTTTTTATGTTCACATACAAATTCATTATTTGAATATATTAATATTTTATTGTAATATATTTTACTTGTAACTTTTAATCCAACTAGATATTCTGGTACTGAATAAAAGTTATTATCGATTTGAACAAAGCCATATTTATTTACAAAGCTTTGCCTAATCTCTGCTAATTCCAATGGTGGTCTTGCTGTCTTTAGCTGTTTCTTTTCTTCTTCGATTTTGCTATTTTCATTTAATTTTATTAATTGACTTTCCATATATTCAATTGCTGATTCTTCTGTTGGAAATTTATAATTTTCTGCAAATATTTTATTTCTTAAATATTTAACACTTCCTTCAACATATCCTTTTTCATTACCGCTAAAAGCATTTGTTACATTTATTTCAAATCCATAATAAATACTCATTTTTACTAAATCTTCATTTAATTCTTTTTCATTTTTTCCAATAAATTTAGAAACTACATTTCTCATATTATCATAAACAACTTCTTTCCAAACTCCACCAATCATTTTAAAAAATTTAACATGTGAATCTAAAAATACATCTTTTTTTGAATTGGTATAAAGATAACACCATCGAAAATTACTTGCGGGGCTTGATATTACTGCTATGTAATATTTTTTTAGAATACCATTTATTATCAATTTTACTTCTCCAAAATCATATTCTAATCTGTTTCCCAAATCGTATTCTTGTCTTATAAAGCATTCATTTCCAGAGCTTTTTATTCTTTTCATTTCTAATACAACAGATGAATAACTAACTGTAAATCCTTGTCTTTTTAATAATTCATAAATTTGTTTTTTGGTTAAAGCTTGTTTATTTGTTCCTAAAACTTTTTCTTTATGCTCTTCATCTTCTATTATTAATTTTAATGCATTTAAAAACTCTGGTGTTATTTTTCTTCTAACTCTATTTTCAGAATTATATTTTGGTTTTGAAACTATGTCTTCTTGTATTTTTATAATTTCGGTTGAATTATTTGTTGTTCCTAATTTCTCAAAATTTGACTTATATTGATTCCAATATTTATTAACTGTTTTTTTATCAACTCCTAAAGTTTTTGCTATTGCTCTATTTGACATTCCTTTTTCTTTTAATTTTAACATTGCTGATATATCCATTAAATTTTTCATCTCCTTAAACCTCCAAATACATTCTATCATGTACTTGGATATTATGTAAAAAAAGTGGTCCATTTTTCAATTGTAATCAATTGATTTTTTGGTCCACTTTTAATATATCAAAAACA
>CACWHO010000112.1 GCA_902760765.1 uncultured Eubacteriales bacterium
CCTTAAAATTACAAAATAAACACCTTTATTTTATATTTCTTATTTTAAAAAATATTTTTTTATTTGTAAATATACTACCTGTATATATATATATATATATATACAGCCACAAGGGTTCTATCGATTATTATGTTTTTATTACTTTTTCTTTACATTTTTATTAATTTTTCTTTGTCATTTATTATTAAATTTTTTTTAATTTTATTTTTCAGCTAAAATTTTCCCTATTAATTTTTTCTCAAATTTCTTCTGTCAAAATTTTTCCTTTACTTTATGCCATAAAAATTGTATAATATACAAGATTGGAGGATTTTATGGTTAGAATAAACAATATAAAAATCTATAATTAATAATTTTTCTGAAGAAGAACTAATTAATTTTGTAATTAAAAAATATAAAATTTCAGAAAAAGATATAAAAAAATGGAATATTGTTAAAAAATCTGTTGATGCTAGAAAAAAAGATGATGTACATTTTTCATATTCCATAGATTTTGATTTAAACAATGAAAATAAATATTTAAAAAATAAAGATATTATAAAAATTGAAGCTAATAAAATTCCAAATATTAATATAAATTTAAACAAGTCTATTCAACCTGTTATAATTGGTAGTGGTCCAGCTGGCTTATTTGCTGCATTAACTTTTGTAAGATATGGCTATAAGCCTATTATTATTGAACAAGGTCAATCTGTTGATGAAAGGCAAAAAACTGTTGATAATTTTAAGAAAACTGGAATTTTAAATGTAAATTCAAATGTTCAATTTGGTGAAGGTGGTGCTGGTACATTTTCTGATGGAAAATTAACTACTGGTATCAATTCTCCTTATTGTAAAACGGTTTTACAATATTTTGCTGATTTTGGTGCACCACAGCAAATTTTATATTTAGCTAAACCCCATATTGGTACCGATAAACTTGTTACAACAATTAAAAACATTAGAGAATATATAATTTCTAAAGGTGGTACTTTTCTATTTAATACAAAATTTATTGATTTTGAAACTAATAATAATTCAATTTCAAAAATTACTATATTGCATTTAGATACAAATAAAACAGATTCAATTGTAACAAACAGATTAATTCTTGCAATTGGTCATAGTTCAAGAGATACATTTAGAAAAGTATATGACAAAGGTTTAATTTTAAAGCCTAAAAATTTTTCTGTTGGAGTTAGAATTGAACACCTTCAAAGTGAAATAAATAAAGCACAATATGGTACAATTACAAAGTTAAATTTACCACCTGCTGATTACAAATTAGCCTACCATGATAAAAATGGCCGTTCTTGTTATACCTTTTGTATGTGCCCTGGTGGAACTGTAATGCCTTCTTCTAGTGAAAAAAATACAATAGTTACAAATGGTATGAGTTATTTTGCAAGAGATGGTAAAAATGCAAATTCAGCTGTTCTTGTAAGTATTACTCCAGACGATTTTAAAAATGATTCTGTTTTAGCTGGTATTGATTTTCAAAAAAATCTTGAAGAAAAAGCCTTTGTTCTTGGTGGTTCAAATTATTATGCACCTGTACAAAGATTTGAAGATTTTGATAATAATATAAAATCTACATTTATTGGAAGTGTAACACCTACATATACCCCAGGATATACACTTTCAAATTTAAATGAAATAATGCCAAATTTTGTTTCTCAAACTCTTAAAAATGGAATAAAATACTTTGACACAAAATTACATGGATTTGCAAATCCAGATAGCATTTTAACAGGCATGGAAACCAGAAGTTCATCACCTGTAAAAATTTTAAGAGATGAAAATATGGTATCAAATATTTCTGGAATATACCCATGTGGTGAAGGTGCTGGATATGCTGGTGGTATTATGTCTGCAGCTGTTGATGGAATAAAGGTTGCAACTTCTATAATTGAAGATAATTTTATTGCTCATTAAGATAAAAATAAATATCATTGTTTTCTTTTATAACAGAAAATAAGTAAATTAAAATTACAAATTAAAAGAAAGGATTTAAAATTATGGCATTTGATGGAATTACTACAAAAGCTGTAGTAAGTGAAATTTCTACACTCTGTGGTGCTAGAATTGATAAAGTTTTTGAACCAAATAAAAATGATTTAATTTTGGGCATGTATTTAGATGGTAAAAATTATGCTCTAAATATCTGTATTGATGCACAAAATTGCAGAATTAATCTTACAACAAACCAAAAAGCAAACCCACAAGTTGCTCCAAATTTTTGTATGTTGCTAAGAAAAAATTTAATTGGTTTAAAACTTAAAAATATATATACATTGGATTTAGAACGTCTTGTTATTCTTGAATTTGAAGGCTTTGATGATGCTGATGATATTGTAACCGAAAAATTAATTGTTGAATTAATGGGTAAGCATAGCAATATTATTTTACTTGATGATAACAATATAATAATTGATTGTTTAAGACATATAAAAGAAGATGATGAAAAATATAGAAATATTTTGCCACATACGAAATATGAATTTCCTACAACAGATAAATTGAATTTTTTGGAAATAAAGAATTTTGAAGAGTTTAAAGAAAATATTTATAATTCTAAAATAAAGGAAAATATAAATTCATTAAATGAGTTTCAAAATTTTGATATATCAACACTTCCAACAATAATTTCTGAAAAATAGCAATTATCAAAAAATGTAATATAAAGATAATAGATTCAAGCTCTTTAGAAACAATATATAATTACATTAAAACAATAATTAATAATATTGATACACAGAAATTAAATTTTGAAGTATTTACTGAAACAACAAGTTCAAATAAAACAAAAAAAGATTATTTTCTTGTTTTAGATGAAATATCAGATTCAAATTTTAGATTAAACTTTTTTATTGATGATTTTTACTATGAAAAAGAATCATCAGAAGATTTTAAGAATTACCAAAATACTCTTTTAAGGCTGATTTTAGAAACTTTAAAAAAATATAAAACAAGGCTTAATAATATAAATAAAAAGCTTGAAGAATGTGATGACATGGAAAAATATAGACTTTGGGGTGAGCTTATAACTGCAAATTTATATAGGATTCCAAACAAAAATATTGAAGAAATAACAGTTGAAAATTATTATGATAATAATAATAAATTAACAATAAAACTTGATAAAAAATATCTTCCAAGTATTAACGCTAAAAGATTTTTTAAAAAGTATTCAAAATTAAAAAATGCTCTTGAAGTTGTATCTAAACAAAAAAAGGAGACTTTAAGAGAATTAAATTATATTGAAAGTATTGTATATGAAATTGAAAGTAGCACAACAATTGATGAATTAACTCTTATATTTGATGAAATTTCAGAAAATGATATTTTTAAAGAAAGAACTGAAAAAAAATAAGAAAAATAAAATTAAAAAATCTAAATTAACTAAAAATAAAGAGGTTTCTTTTAACCCTATTAAATATAAAATTGGCAATTATACTGTTTTGGTTGGAAGAAATAATGTTGAAAATGATTATTTAACTTTAAAATATGCTAGAAAAACAGATTTGTGGTTTCATACAAAAGATTTTCACGGTAGTCATACAATTTTGAAAATTGATAATAATTTGCCATATCCATCTCAAGATATTTTAATTAAAGTTGCAGAAATTGCTGCAAAACATAGTAAAGCAAAAAATTCTTCTAATGTACCTGTTGATTATTGTGAAGTTAAATATGTAAAAAAACCTTCTGGTAGCAGACCTGGAATGGTAATTTATACAAATAATAAAACTTTAAATGTAAATCCATAATAGAGGAGCAATATAAATAATTTATGAAGTGACGAATGCAATTGAAAAGTGCTTAAGAAAATCTTAATTTAAGAAAATGAAGGAACCCAAATCCTTTTGGGGAGTGTCATTTTCTTAAAATTAGATTTTCTAAGCACTTGTAATGAAGCCAAGGAACGTAATAAATTATTTATATTGCTACTCTATTATGAATTTTATATTTATAAAGTTCCTATTAAATCATAATTAAAGTTCCTATTAAATCATAATCACTTACATTTTCAATTTTGCAGTCTACAAAATGATTTAAAATCTTATCTTCAGCAAATTTACCATCATTTTTTATGTATACAACCCCATCTTCTTCTGGAACATCTTGTATTGTCCTTCCTACAAAATATTTCTTATCAAATGACATATCTTCAACTAAAACTTTATATTTTTTTCCAATTTTACTTTCTAAAATTTCTCTTGAAATTAAAGCTTGTTCTTTCATTATTTTATTATATCTTGCTTTTTTTGTATTTCCATGTATTTGATTTGGCAATTTTGCAGCTGGTGTTCCCTCTTCTTTTGAATACATAAATTCCTGGGAACCCTACTATTAAACTTGTTCTTAGTACTACATCAGGTATTTCTTTTCTAATTTTTTTGATTAATTCTATTATTTTTTTCTTATTTGTTTTTCTATTCATCCTTTTTAAAACAGAATCTGAAATATGTTGAATTGGAATATCAAAATATTTTGCAATTTTAGGTGTATTTTTCACAACAGATATCAATTCATCAGAAATTCCTTCTGGATATGAATATAAAAATCTAATCCATTCTATTCCATCTATTTTGCTTAATTCTTTTAGTAGATTGGCAAGTTTTGGCTCTCCATAAATATCAACTCCATATTTTGTTGTATCTTGAGCAATAACAACCAATTCTTTTATTCCAGTTTTTGCAAGCATTTTTGCTTCATCTAAAATATCTTCCATTTTTCTGCTTACAAATTTCCCTCTAATATATGGAATAGCACAATATGTGCAATTATTACTACAGCCTTCTCCTATTTTTAAATATGCATAATTTTTTCCTGTTGTAACAATTCTTTCCATAAATTCATCATAACTTGGCATTGGTAATGGTTTTATGTCTTGTACTTTTGTTACTTTTTTTGTTTTTGATTTTTCTACAATATCTCTGTTTATTAAATCTTCTATTTTGGTCCAAAAATCTTTATATTCATCGATTTTGATAAATAAATCTACTTCTGGCAATAATTTTACTAAATCATCATAATATCTTTGTACAAAACAAAGCAACCCATTGCAATTAGATACTTACATTTTTTTTTCTTATATTCAGCCATTTCTAAAATTGTATCTATTGCTTCTTGTTTGGCAGATTCAATAAATCCACATGTATTAACAACTAAAATATCCGCATCTTCTGGATTATTTACAATTTTAAAATGATTTCTTTTAAATACTCCAATTGCTACTTCTGTATCTATTAAATTTTTACTACATCCAAGTGATATAAATCCTACATTCATATCAAATTTTCCCTTTCTATTTAAAATGCAGTA
>CACWHO010000113.1 GCA_902760765.1 uncultured Eubacteriales bacterium
AGTGCATAATCACCCTTCAGGAGTAAGTTATGCTTCAAATGATGATATGAGATTAACACAAGATTTTATGAAAAATGTAAAAGGTTTTAAAGGACATTTGATTTTAGGACACAATAATTATTCTTTCATAGAAGAGAATAAAAAACATCAATTAACAAGAACTGAACAGATACCATACAATCTTAAAGAGATACAAAATATTAGTGAAAAAATTGATAATTTTTATAATGCTAAAACTTTAAACCCTAATTTGACAGAAAAACAAATTAGCTTTTTTGAAAATTACAAAGTAAATAGCAGAATAGCATTGGTAAATTTAATGAAAGCTATTGATATGAAAAAAGATTTTTCACCTGTAATATTTACTAACACAAAATTAAAAATAATGATGATATTAGATATTCCAAACAAAATGTTTAATATGAGCCAACAACAACTAATGGGGTATTTTAGAAACTTAGCAGTATAAAGATGTTTTTAGAAATTGTGTAAAGCATTTCAAATACGGATCATTGGCTGATTTAATTTATTACCAAAATAAAGATAATAAACACATAATTATGTATGAGGCCCCTGAAATGCCAAAAACATCTTGTTTATTTAAAAAGCCAAAAATAAGTATGAATATAGCAAGCGTTTCTATTAATAAAGGGACAATAAAAACAAATGACAACAATTCAATTTATCTTAATAATGAACGAGTATATGATTTGCAACGAAAAATATATGAAGAAAAATTGAATAATGATGAAGATAATTTTGATGAGCCAAAGAAAAATCAAATAAGAATTTTACTTAAAAGAGTTGGTGAGGTAGTTGATTTTGATGATAATAATTTGCTTATCTGCAATGAGGAAGGGAAAGTTGCAAATTTAAAACCAAATTTAGGATTTGATTTAGATTATATTGCAGGAGATTGTTTTCTAATTGGCGACGATTCTAAAAATAATACTTTTAAATCAATTGATTTAAAAGAAATAAAACCTCTAAAGAAAGTCTTAAGTGATTATGCGTTTAATTATGAAAAGGAACCACCCAGTAAAGAGAAAGAACACAAAGAACGAGAATTATAAATTTTTTGAAAAAGACAGAACTGATGATAACTCAAACAAAGCACATTCATCAATAGTTAATTCTTTAATAGATGAATCAATAAAAGGAGCAGGTAAAAATAAAGAAATAACAAATGATTATTTAAATTTAAAAATAAAACAAGAATTTAAAGTAATATCGATTCTAGTTGTAAAGATATTAGATGATATTAAAAAGAAAAATGATTTAGAAAGTGAGGATTAAATGGAAATTAAAAAAAATGATATTATAAATTTTACAAAAGAGGAATTAGATACTTTAGAAAAAACAGAGAATAAAAGAATAATTATTGAGTTTAAGAAAGATTTAACAACAGAAGAAAAGCAAACTATTGCTATTTTAGAAACAATTAAAGAACCTTTTACAATGCTAGATACAAGAGATGTAATGCAAGATTTAAATATAAGTGAAAGCTTAGTTTATAAACTCTTTAGAAGAGAAGATTTTCCATCAATCAATATAGGAAAAAGAAATCAAATAATGCTACTTCCATATATTTTGTGGAAGATGAAAAAGAGAATTTAGAGGAGGGATAAATATGTCTATTAAAGGTCAGGGACAAGGTGGAATATACTATGATAAAAGTAGAAAACTATTTATAGCAACCTATTATGAAAGAGAATTAAAAACAGGTGAGTCTAAAAGAAAAAGAAAAACTTTTAAAACTAAAGAAGAGGCTGAAAATTTCAAAAAGAATTTAATGTATCAACAAGAAAATCCAATTTTTATTGAAAATAATGGATTGCCACTTGGTAAACTTATGGAAATAAATTTAGAAAATAAAATGAAATCAAATTTAATATCAAAATCACAATATGAAAGGGTTCAAGCAACACAAAGAAAAATATCACAAACTTATTTATATAATAAAAAGATTGATGAGATAAAATCTGATGAAATACAAGATTATTTAAATTCGTTAACAAATTTAAGCAATTCAAGTATTAAGAAGATTAAAGAGCAATTTACACAAAGCTTTAAATTTGCAATAGATAGAGGATACATTTCAAAGAATCCAATGGCAACAGTAATTATTCCAAGAAGTGATAAACTAGATAAAAAAGTAAGATCATTAACAATTGAAGAAGAAAAGAATTTTGTAGGGTGGTTATTATCACAAAATCCACGAGAATTTAAGTTTAGAAATATTTACTTAATTCAAATGTTTTGCGGTTTAAGAATAAGTGAAGTACTTGCTTTAAAAAGAGCAGATATTAATTTAAGGGAAAAAAAGATAAATGTTGATAAAACATTAGTAACTTTACCCGATAAATCAGTTTATTTAAGTAATAGACCAAAAACAAAAGCTGGTATAAGAAAAGTTCCATATCCACCAACATTAGAACCTTTTTTAATTGAGCAATTAGAAATATCAAAAGAAGCTAAAAATAATAATCAAAATATGTTATTTAAAGTTGACAATTCAGAATTTGTGAATAGAGCAGCAGTAAATGATACACTAAAAAGAGTATTAAAAAATAATTTTGGTATAACAGGAATTTCTACTCATAGCTTAAGGCATACATATGGGACAAGATGCATTGAAGCAGGAGTTCAACCTAATGTAGTTCAAAAAAATATGGGACACGCAGATATTGGAGTTACTTTAAATGTTTATGCAGATGTATTTGATGAATACAAGCAAAAAGAACAGGAGAAAGCTAATAAGTATTATTTAACATCAGTGTTAGATGATGATTCAAAAAGATTAATAAATAATATGATTAGTGGAGAACAATATAAAAGATTGGAATCTCCCAGTAAAGATATCGAAAAGGAAAAATAAAATCTAAAAAAATTTTTAATATTTTATTAAAAAAACATTTGGCGGAACATATTAAAATCCTTATATATCAATGATTTAAGGCACACTTGTACCACACTTGTACCACTAAAATTTTGCAAAGTTAATTTTGTGGTACAAGTTGTGTAACAAGTGTAAAAAAATAAAAAATTATAAAAAATGTTAAATAGTGAAAAAAGCTTGATATATATGGATTTTTGAAGAATGAAAGAAATTGAAAAACAAAAAACAGACATTGAAAAATGCCTGTTTTTTGCCTAAAAATGGTCGAGGCG
>CACWHO010000114.1 GCA_902760765.1 uncultured Eubacteriales bacterium
CACCAGAATACTATGATTTACCACAAAAATATAACAAAACAGTTGTAAAGCTTTTAGCGCAAACTCCTAAAACATTATTTATTTACTGGGAAATTTCAGATGATGATATAAAAAAATATAAAGAACAATATGGTGAAAATTTCTTTGAAACAACAAAACCTGTTTTAATCATACATAATGACACTTTAAATTATAGTTTTGAAGTTGAAATAAATGATTTTGCAAATAGTTGGTATTTACATGTAAATGATAGTAAATCAGATTACAGAGTTGAACTTGGAAGACGTCCAATTCAATATAATGAATCTATCAGAAACAATTATGTGTATATATCTTCTTCAAATGAAATTGAATCTCCAAATGACCATATTTTATTCGATAAATTACAAAAAATGGTTTATTTTAGAAATGTAAAAACAAATAAAGAATATGCAAAACCAATCACAACATTGACATTTATACAAAATATCGGAAAAATTTATGATATTTATGATTTATATCAAGAATTATATAATGGTGAAGAAAATATTGAAAGAATTTCAAATCCATCTTCAAATATGTCTTCACAATTCAAATAATATGGGCTGACTTTTCAGTCCATTTAATTTAAAAATGAAAGGGTTTTAAAATGCAAGAGAAAAAAGGATATGTAAGCTTTGTATTACATGCACACCTTCCTTTTATTCATCATCCAGAAAGTGATGACTATTTAGAAGAATCATGGCTATATGAGGCAATTTCAGAAACATATATACCATTACTAAGAAATTTTAAGAAATTAGTTGATGAAGGGGTTGATTTTAGAATAACAATGTCTATGACACCTCCCCTTCTTTCTATGTTAGATAATAAATTATTACAACAAAAATATATAAAATACTTAAATAGGCAAATTGAACTTTCTTCAAAAGAAATAATTAGAACAAAAGATAATGAAAAAGAAAACAAACTAGCACATTATTATTTTGATAGATATTCCGATGACTTACATCTTTTTAAAGATGTTTTCAAATGCAATTTAATTAAACAATTTAAACATTTTCAAGATATTGGTGTATTAGAAATAATAACTTGTGGAGCAACACATGGGTATTTCCCTATTTTATATGTTAATGAAAAAGTTGTTAGAGCACAAATTGCCGTTGGTGTACAAACATATGAAAAATACTTTGGAAGAAAGCCACGTGGTATTTGGCTTCCAGAATGTGGATATATTCCAGAAGTAGATAAATACTTAAAAGAATTTGGAATTCAATATATCATTACAGAATCACATGGAATTTTATTTGCAGACCCTACACCAATTTATGGTACATACTCTCCAATTGTTTCACCAGAAGGTGTTGTAGCATTTGGAAGAGATATGGAATCTTCAAGGCAAGTATGGAGTTCAATAAATGGATATCCTGGAGATTTTAATTATAGAGAATTTTATCGTGATATTGGTTATGATGCAGATTATGATTATATAAAACCATATATAGCACACAATGGTGTTAGAGTCCACACAGGTATAAAGTATTATAGAATAACAGGAAAAACAGAAAATAAAGATTATTATGATATTCAATGGGCAAAAGATTCTGTAGAAAAACAAGCAGGACATTTCTTTGATTGTAGAAATCAGCAAATTGAAAATGCATCAAAATATATGGATAAACCACCTATAATTCTTTGTCCTTATGATGCAGAACTTTATGGACATTGGTGGTATGAAGGACCATATTGGCTATATATTTTATTTAAGAAAATTTATTATGATGATTCTAATTTTAAGCTAATTACCCCATCTGAATATATTGATAAATATCCAGAAATGCAAATTTCATCTCCTTGTAGGTCAAGTTG
The DNA here is from genome assembly GCA_902760765.1 of uncultured Eubacteriales bacterium. Taxonomy (GTDB): domain Bacteria; phylum Bacillota; class Clostridia; order TANB77; family CAG-508; genus CAG-269. The sequence goes on from CACWHO010000114.1 coordinate 1,849, forward strand.
GGGTGCTAATGGTTATAGTGAAGTATGGCTTAATCAAACAAATGACTATGTTCATAAGCATTTACACAATGCTGGTGATAAAATGTGTGAACTTGCAAGTAAATTTCCAAATGCAGAAGGTTTACAAAAAGAAGCTTTAAATCAATGTGCAAGGGAATTACTTTTAGCACAAAGTAGTGATTGGCTATTTATAATTACTAATGGAACTATGGTTGATTATGCTAAGAAAAGAATAAAAGACCATATTGGCCGCTTTAATAAATTATATAAGCAAATTAATGAGAATAAAATTGATAAAGATTTCTTAAAAGAAGTTGAATTAAAGGATTGTATATTTCCAGAAATAGATTATCATATTTATTGCTAAAATAAATTTTATTTTATTTATATCAAAATCAACAAAAGAACTAAATGTGTAGTTACATTTAGTTCTTTTGTTATTTACAAGTTTTACAATTATTTTGTTTTTTCAAAAACTTTTTGTATATGATTTGTTGTTTGGAGC
>CACWHO010000115.1:0-2308 GCA_902760765.1 uncultured Eubacteriales bacterium
AATCCAGATGTAATAGCATCAACTATAATACAATTAGTATGTGACGAATTAGCATTTGAAGACAAAGAAAATGACAGTCAATTTATGAGCTTGAATTCAAAATTAAAAGAAAGTAAAAGAGAGATAAAAAAGAGAGAAAAAAAAGAAAAGAAATTTAGAGAATCAGGCAAAAAACAATTTGAAAGAAAAGAAGGAAGAAGCAAATTTATTAATAAATATAGTGATAGAATAGAATCAATAAAAGACAGTGAGAAGAGAAACGAAATAAAAGAAAACAAAAAATAGATATAAAAAATAAATGAAAAAATAGAAATTAAAAAGAATACTAGAAGTTGAAAAAATGGAAAGGAAAACAAATGAAAGAATGGATTATTACAAATGGCTTAGGGGGATATGCATCATCAACATATTATAATGGAATGAACACAAGGAGATATCATGGATTATTAATTGCACCATTAGATCCTCCAGCAAAAAGAACATTAATTTTATCAAAGTTAGATGAAAGCATAGAAATAGGAGAAAAGAAGTACAATCTATTTACAAACGAAACCAATAAGGTAATAACAAAAGGGTATAATTATCTAATAAAATTTGAAAAAGATATTGTTCCAATATTTACTTATTCAATAAATGGTGTGATAGTTGAAAAAACAATTATTATGCAACACGAAAAAAATGCTGTAATTGTTATGTATAAAATATCAAATAAAAATATAAAGACAAAGTTAAATCTAACGCCAATAATGAATTTTAGAGATTTTCATTCAGAAAAACATGACAAAAATTTTAACTTTTCACAAAATTTTGAAAACAATTTATTAAAAATCGATTTTAATAATGGATATAAAGCAAGTATTTATGTTAATGATGCAAAATATAACAAAGCCACAAAAGGTATTTTTAGTGATATGCATTACTCAAGAGAAAAAGATAGAGGATTTGATGCAGATGAAAATCACTATATACCAGGGACTTTTTCAATAACAATAAATAAAAATGAAGACAAAAAAATTTGTTTTATATGTTCACTTGATGGCAAATATGGTTTTTCAGATGAAGAAATAAAACAAATAGATGGTGAAAAAATTATAATTGCAGAAAAGAAAAGAATCGATCAACAAATAAAAGAAACAAAATTGGTTAAAAATATTAAACAATGTCAATTGGATTTAAATGCAAATAATAAACTTGATGATGAAGACGAGCAGATTTACAAATTTATTATTAGAAAATATATGATAGCAAGCGACAACTTTATTGTTTTTAGAGATTCAAATAAATTGCACACAATAATCGCAGGATATCCATGGTTTTTAGACTGGGCTAGAGATTCATTTATTTCATTTGAAGGACTACTTCTAATCTCAAGAAAATTTGAAATAGCAAAAGAGGTATTAAAGACATTTTCAACCAATGTAAAAGACGGACTGGTTCCAAATGGCTTTTCAGAATATGATAATAAGCCTTTGTATAATAGTGTTGACGCATCTCTTTTATTCATAGATGCAGTAAATAAATATTATAATTATACAGAAGACTTAGATACAGTAAAAGAACTATATGGTACAATGCATGATATTATTGAAAATTATATTAATGGTATTGACTTAGACAATAATAATATTTATTTGGACGAAACAGATTATTTGTTAGTATCAGGCACAAATGAAACGCAAAACACATGGATGGATGCAAAAGTTAATGGAAAAGCTGTTACGCCAAGAAACGGAAAAGCAGTTGAAATAAATGCAATGTGGTTCAATGCATTAAATATAATGAAAAGATTTAGTGAAATCTTTAAGAAAACATTAGACCATTATGAATATTCATATTTAATAAAGAAATTTAATAAATCGTTTGAAAAAGAATTTTATAATGAAAACAAAAAATGCTTATATGATGTAGTAGATACAGACATAGGTAAAAAAGTTACTAATAAATATGATGAAGAATTTCATTATGGGAATGATTGTAATCACTTAAAAGATGATAAAATTAGACCAAACCAACTATTCGCAATAAGTATGACATATCCAGCAATTTCTCCAGATAGTGATATTGCTAAAGATATATTTTTAACATGCACAGAAAAGCTGATAACAAAATTTGGATTAAGAACATTAGCTAAAGGAGAACAAGGATATTGCGGGGTTTATCAAGGAAATCCGGCACAAAGAGATTCAAACTATCATCAAGGAATTACATGGCCTTGGTTAATTGGTCTTTATTATGATGCATTCAAAAACATGATTAATGCACAGGATTACGATGAAAAAAATAAAGAATTAAATGAAAAAAACAAAGA
>CACWHO010000115.1:2319-2702 GCA_902760765.1 uncultured Eubacteriales bacterium
ATAAAATTTAGAATAAAAATAGCAAATGTTTTCATTAATGAACTAGTAAATGGAAACACAATAGGAAGCATAAGCGAAGTATATGATTCTGATGAAAATGCCTCACAAGGCAAAGGAGCATTTGCACAGGCATGGAGCGTATCAGAAGTATTTAGAGTAATTTTAGGAAAGTAATAGATAAATATAGTAGTTTGGTTTATAGGAACCATTTAAAAAACCTAAATAATTAGCAAGGAATATTTTTCATGGTTTACTTATTATATGGTGAAGATACATTTCTAATCAATAGTTACATAAAAAAATTAAAAAGGGAATTTGGAGAAATTCAAAATGGAATAAATTATATTCAAATGGATGAAAGCTCCATACAAAATCTTATTCCT
>CACWHO010000116.1 GCA_902760765.1 uncultured Eubacteriales bacterium
ACATACACAATAAGAGACACATTAACCAATAAATATTCTATGTTTAATATAAAATATTTGATTGAACCTGGTTCAGGGACAACAATTAATTCAATAGATAGAATAGCTCAAAATATATCTGTTTGGTTTGTTGGAATAAGAAATTTAAGCACAGTAATAATCGCAATTATATTAGTTTATATAGGAATTAGGTTAACATTAGCAACAATAGCAGAAGAAAAAGCACAATACAAAAAAATGTTAATGGGTTGGTTAGAAGGAATAGTGCTTCTTTTTGTTTTACATTATCTAATAATTATATTCATTTATATTTCAGACTGGATAGTAAATTGGTTATCTGATTTAATGAAAGATAATCAAACCACAATGCAACTTGAGGAAAACATGTTGCAGAAAATAAGTGATAACTTGTTTAAAACAAGTAGCAAATGGGGTTGGGTACTTTATGGTACTTTATATACATTATTAACACTTTCAGAAATACAAATTTTTGTTTTTTATATTTCAAGGTTATTAAAAATAGCGTATTTAATAATCATTTCACCACTTGTTTGTGTAACATATTCAATAGATAAAATAAAAGATGGGAAAGCTCAAGCATTTGAAAATTGGATAAAAGAATTTGCAATTTCTGTATTAGCACAACCTTTACAATTATTTATATATGTATTACTAATAGATTCAACAGGAGAAATAATTTCTAAAAATATGGGTTTTGGAGTAATATTTTTACTTCTATTGCCATATGGAGTAAGAATTTTTAAGAGCGTATTAAAATTTGGGGAAAACTCTAAAGACTTTGAAAATGCGGGAAAATTCAAGGATAGTTTTTTGAAATAAAGTTCACGAATAAAATTTAATGTTATAAAGTAAAATTATTTAATAAATGAAAAATAATTCAATAAGGGGAAATAAAAGTTATAAAGGGAAATCAATGAAAGAAAAGAAAAGTTTCAAAATTATTAAAATAATAGCTGTAATAATAATTATTTTTGCAATTGGTATAATTTTAGAAATAAGAAGACAAGAAAATCTCAAAAAAACATTAAGACAAATATCTGAATTCTATAAATGTGAATTTGTAAAATTATCAAATTCAACAGAAATAGGGTATAGCAAGAAATTATATTGGAATTATTATGTGTCACCAGTAGATTATTTAGATACAACATCATATAAAGAATATTATGAAGAAGTACTAAAAGTGATTTCAGGACAAATAAAACAGAATTTCATATTAATAGACGAGAAAAATTCTCTTGAAATAAGAGTAAAATATAATAGGAAAAATAACTCAATTGTTTATTCAATAAATGATGATAAAAATTTTTTTCAAAATGAATTAAATAAACAAATTGCTAAAACACAAAATAATGAAAACAAGATTACAAATTTTGACATCAAATCCCAAGAATTAATAGATACAATAGCAAATGATTGGTCAAGGAAAAAAACTGAAAGTAGTTATGGAAAAAAAATAAAAGTGGAAAACAACTATGATGTTTATTCAAAGGGAATAATGGTCAGAACTGTAAACTCAAAAATATTCAATATGGTATTTACAACTGATTACAAGGGAAACGTTTTTAACAATATAACTACAGGAATGGACATTAAGAATATATATAAAATATTAGGAAATCCAACATATGAAAATGAACAAGCGAATATTCTAATTGGATATAAAACAGATAAATATTATGCGTTCTTTACTAATGGACAAGTTTCAATTTATCCAATTGAAAACTTTGATGAAGAAAAGAACAAACAATTTGCCAATATTGTCCAAGAATATAATAATGAACCAAACAATTATGATGAAATATTAAAGAAAATTACAGAAATTTATCCAGATTATTCAGAATATGAACAAGGAAATGACAGAATTGATTTGAAATACCCATTAAAAGGGTTAGAAGTTAAAATGGGAAATAATGAAAAAAATGGTATATATATTTATAATAATTACAATGGATATATAATACCAGACATTAAAAGAGAAAATTTTGAAAATCAAAAAGTAAAGAATGTATATTTGATTAGTGAAGACTTAGTATACAATGAAGAATTAAAAAGAGCAATGCAAGTGAAAACTGTGGAATAAAACAGTAGGCAAATAAACACAAATACGTGACAAACTATAAAAATCGAAAAGAAAATGTAAAAATAATACAAATTATGGGAGGAAATATGTTTTATAAAATGCGTAAAATTACAGCAATATCTATAATAACAATATTCTTATTGAACATGTTTTTCTCAAGTACAATTAATATAAATGTATATGCAGCAGAAAAGGTAGGCACATCTCGGACCAAGAACAACGGAACCATGGGACGTGATGTTAAGATACGAAAACCCTGAAGATGAAGAAAAAGTAAGGAAAGCAATAGTTTCAAATGCTATTTTGGCTGCTAAAAATGATTGTATAGGATATGATCTAGATACTAGAGAAACATTTTTGAATGAGGTGTCAAAAGTAGACTACAATATCGAGAATTTAACCACTAATTGTAATACAGACTGTTCAGCTTTTGTATGCACAATTTTAAAAATTGTAGGTCATCAATTAGATATTGATAAGTTAAAAAATATACCTTTAGATGATACACGAGCTATGGAAAATGACTTAACCCAAGCAGGCTTTAAAGCGTATAAAGAAAGTAAGTACCTAACTAGCCCAGACGAACTGCAACCAGGAGACATATTATTAAACACAATACATCATACAGAGATATTTGTAGGAGATGGAAGTGCAGAATGGAGACCAGCTGAGATTGATGATATAACA
>CACWHO010000117.1 GCA_902760765.1 uncultured Eubacteriales bacterium
GCAGAATGTTGACAAATCAGTAGTAGATGATTTATCAGATTATTTTATGCAAGCACACAATACAAAATACGAAGAAATAATGAAATACCAAATGGAAAATATAAATATTAAAAAAGGATTAGATATTCATGACTTTGGTACTGGTTCATCTACAGAAGAATACGCTGAGAATGCAGGCGAAATGCCAGGAAATTCAAATTATGCTAAAGTTTATAATTATTTAGTATCTAAAGGATTTTCAAAAGCAGCTGCCTGTGGAATTTTGGGGAATATTGTACGAGAAAGTGGTGGTAGTTATAAACCAAATCAATATACTGTAGAAACTATACCAGACTGCAACCCTAAAGAACAGCCATCAAGTAAAGTACTAGGATTATATCAATTTACTGATTCAAATTATGATAGTTACATTGATTGGTGTAACAAAAATAATTGTGACAAGTATGATTTATATGTACAGACAGACTATTTGATTATGCGCCTTCGCAGTGATGACTGGATGGATGATGGGTCAGGACCATATTATGGTGCATCGTGGATTACAGAAGCCGAATTCGAAAAAATTAAAGATCCTGAAACAGCAGCATCGGATTTTTGTGCATATTATGAAAGATGTGGTGGAGACGAAAATATATCAGCCTTAAAAGCAATAAGAAGACCATGGGCAAAAAAATTCTATGACGCTATACCAACAGGTATATTTAATACAAGTTCTTCCGGCTCAATTGCCGCACTAACTACAACTACTATATCAAAAAAACAATTGGTTAAATTAACAAAAGAATATGCAAATAAAAATGGAGGAGAAAATTTCGCCAACAATGCAGAGACTTTATATGATGTATGTACCAAAAACGAAATAAACCCAGTTTGGTGTGCATCACAAGCATGGATGGAACAAAACTGGAATACACCAGTAAAAAATAATTACTGGGGATTAGCTGTATATAACAATACAAATACAGGAACTAACTATGATAGCTTTGCTGATGGAGTTCAGGGATATTGCAATAATATAAAAACGAGATTAAATAGTGAAAAACAAGATAAAACATATACATTATATTGGTCTAAAAAGCTACAAAAATATGATAGTAAACATTTCCATGGAAAAATATCTTCAGTATATGATGTACTTTGTAATTATGCGGTAGCAGATGATGCAGATAGCAATCCTGCACATCAGGCCGAGCATGCAGTAAATTATGTAGATAATATAATAAAAATTACAAAAGAAATATATGGAAAATATGGGGTAAATAAATAAAAAGAAACCATGAAAAAAAATAATAAAAGATATTTATTAAAAGGGAAAGCAGAAAATATTCAAGGGTATTAATAAAAGTGGAAAGGAGAGTATGATATTGTAACAAAATATCATATAAAAATATATGAAAAAAATAACTTTTGTATATATTGTAATAATATTAGTTGTTTTAATGGTTATACAAATAATAATATTTAACTTAATTAACAAAAAAGAAAACAATGTAATAAATAGCAACAAAGATACTAGCACTAGTGATGATTTAACTACATATAAAATTTATCCGATTAATACCTTTGAAGTATTTGATGTTTATAAAGGACCAATAAAACTAAGTGACTTTGAAGGTATAATATACCAAATGATATATGCCAACATACCATGGATTAATAATAGAAATTCTAAAATGTCGGTAAAAGAAATTGGTGATTATTATAGCCAGAACACAAAATGGATAAATGCAATGTATATATATTCATCAGACGATTTGTATTTAATTGCTCAACAAATAAACAATGTTTATAAAGACATTGTACCAATGTTTGACTATGTAAAAATTGATGAGAAAAGTATAAAAGATGAAAATGGATACTGTAGCTTTGATATTTACATATATTTTTCCAATAATCAAACTATTAGTTTAAAAATGTATTTAACAGATGAGCAACCAGCCAATAATAATGTTGCAACTAACATAGTGAATACAGCAGATTCTGCAAATAATAATGCTTCAACCAACATATTTAATTCTAATGCAACAATAGATACAGCTAATAAAATGGTAGACCTATCAAGCTATCATAAACCAATAATAATTGAAGATAATTCAGGGGTACAAAAACTCTATAAAGTTACAAATGAAGGTTTTAATAGGGCTAATGCACTAAAGATAATTGAAAACATAATTGATAAGGCAGAGCAAATAAAAAAAGATACAGCAGGATATAGCATTAATAAAGAAAAACAATATTACGATTTACATAAAGAAGATTTAAATGAATTAGGAATATATTCATCAGATGATTTTG
>CACWHO010000118.1 GCA_902760765.1 uncultured Eubacteriales bacterium
TGATATTTCAAGGTCAGACACAATACCAGTAAATGATATAAGAACAGATGAGGTAGAATTCTCACATGAAGCTAAAATAGGTAAAATAAGTGATAAAGAGATTTTTTACTTAATGTCAAGAGGATTATCAGAAGAAGATGCAAAAGCAATGATTGTAAGAGGATTTGCATCACCAATTTCAAATGCATTACCTATTGAATATGCAGCAGAAATGAATAATTTGATAAACTTAGAGTTACAAGGAGCAATAGGATAAGCTAATTTATATAGAAATAAAACAGATTTATTTTAGATTATTAAAATCTAAATAGTTATTAAAAAAATTGTTATTATAAAGCTTTTTAATAAACAATATAGAATTAGAAAACATTGAAATTCCACAAAATATCAACGAATTTGAAACAATTGAAATAACAAAAACAAATAGTAAGATATCAACAGAAATTTCAAAACCAAATTTAGTTTATGGACTTGGAAATGTTATGGAATCAAATGTAATTGAGAAGGCAAACCATAAAGCAAAAATTACAATTGAACCAAACAAAGAAATTGAAGACATTGAAATAAGATATAATTTTGATGATGAAAATACAAATTTAATAAATTATATTGAAATAGAAGCAAATTCTGATGCAAATATTATAATAAAATATGAATCAGAAACAGAAAAAAAATGCTTTCATAATGGAATTTTAAAATTAAAAGCAGGGAAAGCTATTAATGTAAATGTTACAATAGTCAATTTATTAAATAATATTTCAAATAATTTTGAAGCAATAGAAAATGATTTGGAAGATGAAAGTAATGTTCAATATACAATAATAGATTTAGGAGCACAAAACAGCATATCAAACTATTATTCAAATATCACAGGAAATGGTGCAAAAAATGATTTGAAAACAATCTATTTAGGAACAGAAAATCAAATAAAAGATATAAACTATATTGCAGAAATGAGAGGGAAAAAATCTAATATTGATATAGATGTTCAAGGTGCATTAAATGAAAATGCAAAAAAGCATTTTAAAGGAACAATTGATTTCAAAAAAGGATGCAAAAAGGCAACAGGAAATGAAAACGAATATTGTATGTTACTTTCAGATAACGCAAAATCAATAGCATTGCCAATGCTTTTATGCACAGAAGAAGATGTAGAAGGAAACCATTCAACAGCATCTGGAAAAGTACAAGAAAGTGAACTATTCTATATTATGAGCAGAGGTATTGATTACAAAAGTGCAGTAAAGTTGATGGTAAGAGCAAATTTTAATAAAATTTTGGCAAGGATTTCAGATGAAAATTTGAAAAATCAAATTTTAAATGAAATTGATAAAAGACTTGATTAAAGAGGAAAGGAATTTAAAATGAACAGTGAAGAAATTAAAAAAGATTTTCCACTATTAAAAGAAAAAAATATAGCATATTTAGACAGCGGAGCTACAACTCAAAAACCAATTCAAGTAATAGAAAAAATAAATGAATTTTACAAATCATATAATGCGAATCCACACAGAGGAGCATACACATTAAGTATGGAAGCAACAGAAATATATGAAAACACAAGAACAAAAATTGCAAAATTTATAAATGCAAAACACAGAGAAGAAATCATATTTTCTAAAAATGCCACAGAAAGCCTTAATCTAATTGCATACTCATATGGATTAGAAAACCTAAAAAAAGATGACGAAGTAGTACTTTCAATTATGGAACATCATTCAAATTTAGTACCATGGCAATATGTAACAAAAACAACTGGAAGTACATTAAAATATATGTATATAAATGATGAATTTGAGCTTTCAGATGAAGAAATAGAAAGTAAAATTACAGACAAAACAAAAATAGTAGGAATTACACATGTATCAAATGTTTTAGGAACAATTAACAATGTTAAAAAAATTATAAAATATGCACATAAAAAAGGAGCAGTTGTTGTTGTAGATGCATCACAAAGTATTCCACATAGCAAAATAGATGTACAAGACTTAGATGCAGATTTCTTAGTATTTTCAGGACATAAAATGCTATCACCACTTGGAATTGGTGTACTTTATGGAAAAAAAGAAATCTTAAACAAAATGAGACCATTTTTAATGGGTGGAGACATGATAGAATATGTTTATGAACAAGACACAACATTTGCATCATTACCAAATAAATTTGAAGCAGGAACACAAAATGTAGAAGGTGTTGTAGGACTTGGAGCAGCAATTGATTATATAAATGATTTTGGATATGAAAACATCCAAAAAATAGAAAAAGAAGTTGTTAAATATGCAAGAGAAGAACTTTCAAAACTTGATTATTTAACACTATACTTAACACCAAATGAAGAAAATCATTCAAGTGTAATATCATTTAACATAAATGAAATTCATCCACATGATGTTGCAAGTATATTAGACACAGAAGGTGTATGCATTCGCTCTGGAAATCATTGTGCACAACCACTTCTAAGGTCA
>CACWHO010000119.1 GCA_902760765.1 uncultured Eubacteriales bacterium
TGATGAAAAGTTTGAGAAATCATATGTAAATGTAAAAGACAAACAAAAGCTAAAAGAAATTTCAGAAAGAATAGCAATGTATATTGGAAAAGATGAATTTAAAGAATTAATTAGAAAAATTGAGGATGTTTTAGATGAGAAACGAGAAGTTTAAAATAATTGATTTTATAAGGCAACTTATAGTAAGTGTAGATACTGAACTAGAAAATTTCCCAAATAAAGAATTAGAATTAAAAAGAAGAATATCAAATAACAGCTATGACATTTTAGAAATAGCATACAAAGCAAACTCAATACAAGATATAAAAGAAAAAGTAAGTTTGCTAAATGCGAAAGCAAACTCAATACAAGATATAAAAGAAAAAGTAAGTTTGCTAAATGCGATACTCGCAAAGATAAAAGTAATTGATTTTTTATTAAATCTAGCAAATGACAAACAATTAATAACAAAGAAAAAATATGTAAAATTGGCAGAAAGAATAGATGACATTACTAAATATACTTGTGGATGGATGAATTCACTAACAAAAAATGAAATGAAACAAAATATAATTAATAGCTAATAAATTATTAGGGCTTGGTTGAATGTGGCTGGCTTCTCCTTCTGCTAACAACTCTAACAATGTGTGCAATGTGAACGGCAACAATGCGAACTTGAACAACAACAACGACAACAACACAAATGGTACCATTTTTTTAATAATTATTATGTGTCAAAACTTATTATTTTCTTATAATTGCTATGCATTAAACTTATCAATTTATTATTATCAATAGAAAGGGATTAATCAGTTATTAGATTAATATAATTGATTATATGTGAGATATGAAAAGAAAAGGAAATTTATATAAAAATATTTATAATATAGCAAATATTGAAAAAGCCTTTGATGAAGTTTGCAAAAACACACATAATAAAAAAAGAGTATTTGATATGAAACAATATAAAACACACATAATAAAAAAAGAGTATTTGATATGAAACAATATAGAGCAATTTATATTTCAAGAATTTATAAAATTTTGAAAGAAAAAAATTATAATGTTGGGGAATATAATAAATTTATTGTCTATGAACCTAAAAAGAGAGAAATAGTTAGCCAAAAAACACAAGATAAAGTTATAAATCATTTGGTTGCAAGATATATCCTTTATCCAGCAATAATCCCATGTTTACTTGATATCAATGTAGCGAGCAGGAAAAATATGGGGACTTCTGCAGGACTTTTGTATGAGAAAAAATTTATTGAAAAATGCAAAATAAAATATGAAAAATTTTATGTACTAAAATGTGATATATCAAAATTTTTTTCAAGTATAAATCATGATATTTTAAAGGAAAAATTGAGAAGAAGAATAAAAGATAATGATGCGTTAAAAATAGTATTTGATATTATAGATAGCAACGAGAAAGGCCTTAGCATAGGATTAATGACAAACCAAGTACTTGCAATTTTTTATCTAAATGATATGGACCATTTTATTAAAGAAAAATTAAAAATAAAATATTATGTTCGCTATCAGGATGATTTTATGTTATTTAGCCAATCTAAAGAATATTTAAAATATTGTAAAACAAAAATTGAAAATTTTTTAGAAAATGAAAAATTAAAGCTGAACCCTAAAACAAGAATTTATAAAAATACGGATAATTTTACTTTTTTAGGAAGAAATAAAAAGGGAAAATATATAAGATATAGAAATTTAAAAAGAAAAATAAAAGCTAGAAAACATATGTATAATGCAGGTTATATAAACCTTAATAGCTATTGGCAAACAATAAATTGCTATGAGGCTTTGGTAAAAAGAAACATAGATATTAGTTAATATAAATTAAATCATGTTGTTTCAAGAAATAAGATAATGGTTTAACATAAAAATATAAATATTGCTGGTAAAAAAATTTTAGTATAACAGCAAAAAGTGTTGACATAAATAATTTATTGTGATATAAATATACTATTCTATTTAAGCAATTAGTTGCTTTTTTAATTCAATAATTTAAGATAATAGAAAAGTTTTAAATTAAAATCTTTTTAATCAAAAATTTAAATTCAAAAAAAGTTTTCAGTTTGAATATTAAAAGTTAAAGTCTTTAAAATTAAATTCCACCATTTTTTAATAATTTATTTTATAAAAATTCTTTAATTTAGTTAAAATTTTTAATCTTTTATTATTTTGAAATTCAAATCTTATTTTAATCAATATTAAAAATCTAAATTCTAGATTCAAATTTCAAAAAAAATTTAAATTCAAAACAAATTCCCAAAATAAAATTTAAAATTATTGTATTAAAACGGCACTAATTCAACTTAATAGAAAATATTAACAAAAAAGTTATAGTAAATACTTGAAAAATTAAAAAGCAATTGCTATAATAAAGGAGGCAAATGAAAATTAATGAAAAAGGACAAAAAGATATCAAAAAGAAATGAGATTTATAAATCAAAAATAATCTCAAGAGAGTCAAGGGCAGGAGAAGAATATAAAAAAACAAAAAAGGTAATATCTGTATTGATATTGAATTTTAATCTATTTGGATTTGAAGAGTATATGCAAAAAGCATTAACAGTATTGGAAAGACATAGAGAATATGTAATTGAAGGAATGCCAATAACATATTATATTCAATTACCAAAATTTAGAGAAATAAATTCTGATATGAATAATAAACTAGAACAATGGTTAGTATTTATGGATGGAGAAGATTGGGGGAAAATAAAGATGGCAGAGAAGAATAATAGAATATTAAAAGAGGCAGAAAAAGAATTAGAATATTTAACAGGAGATGCGGAAACAAGAAGATTAGCAGAGATTAGAGAAGAAGCTGAATTTGATTGGAATTGGTCAATGGCACACGCAAAAGATGCTGGAATAGAACAAGGCACAAAACAAACTAAAATTGAAACTGCTAAAAAATTATTAAAAATGGGACTAAGTATAGAACAAATTTCAGAAGCCACAGAACTTAGTAAAGAAGAAATAAATAAATTAACTATATAATTTCAATAATTATTCCTGAAATTGCACCTATAAAATAAACCAATGACATTATTTTTAAATTTTCTTTTACATTTTTATTTGTTTTAAATAATACAGCAAGACCAATTCCAGCACCTGTTAAAAGCCCTGCAATCATACTTCCAAAAGAAATAACTTTATCCAAATATAAATTTGTTAAAATTACAGAGGCAGCACAATTTGGAATTAATCCAATTAAAGAAGAAATAATTGGTCCTAATATTTTTTTGTTCAAAATCCAGCTTGCAATAGTGTTTTCTCCAATAAAATAAACTGCGGTATTTATTAAAAATGTTATTACTAAAATGTATGCAAAAATACTTAAAGTGTGGTGTATTGAAGATTTAAAAATACCATCTTCGTCACAATGGCAATTATCTTCTTCACATAAGTGTTGTATTTCAACTTTTTTTTCATTGTTTTTAGATTTTGTAATTTGTATAACAAAGTCTATAATAATTCCAGCAATAATACCAATAAGTATTTTTATTCCAATTATTTTAAATATTAATGAAGGTTCTACTTGTTTTGAAATGAATATTGGTAACATTTCATCAGATGTTGAAAGATATACAGAAATTAATGTTCCAAGGGTTATAACTCTGCCAGCATATAAATTTGTTGCAGAAACAGAAAAACCACATTGTGGAAATGCACCTAAAATACCGCCAATAACTGGCCCAAATTTACCTGATTTTTCTATAGCTTTTTTTGATTTTTCTCCCATTTTGTGTTCCATATATTCAAGAATTAAATATGTAACAAATAAAAATGGTAATAATTTTATAGTGAAATTTTTACATAGATTTACCATTTTTTCAAGTAAATCAAGTTTAAATATCTAAAAGTGAGAGCTTTGAAACTCCCACTTAAATTTTATTTTTTTCTTTTATTTTTTAAATTTACTATTATTGCATCTTCGTTGTCAAATAAATAGCTTGAATCTGTTGTATCTGTCTGAATTGGATTATATTCATTATCATCATCTTTAAAATCAATGTTATTTGCATCAAATTTCTTTACCATTTGAATATTTTCCAAAATCATATGTTTTGATTTTTTTAGGTTCATTATATTTTGATTCAAGATAATTCAATTTACCTTGACCTGCCATTGCTTTTCCGCTTGTATTTTTAATCTTATATGCACAATCTTTTGTGCCAAGACCTTGTAATTTTCCAGCTTTGAAATATGGAACAAATTTCCATTCAACATTACCATGTTTTGAATCATATTCTCCTTTAGCAAAATCAATAGAGTTAGACATATTCCATTCTCTCTTTTGACCAAATTCACTACTCCACCATTCTAATTCTTCAATATTTCCATTACCTGTAAATATTTTATTTGCACAGTTTGCAAGTATTGTTGATTTGAATTTACCATTTGAGTTTTCTGGTTCTAATTGTTGTAAGTTTTGTGCTGATATTGTTGTACCAATTTTATATTTTCTATACATTGTAAAGATTGGTTCAGTTGATTTACAAATAAAATCTGGAAATTCATCAATATATAAGAAATTTGGTACTCTTGATTTTTCTGTCCCTGGTCTTCTTAATACAGCATTTTCCATTGATATTAAGAAGAATAGACCAAATGCTTTGTGGCTTGTGGCACCTAAATCTCCACGTCTTGTACATACAAATGTAATTTGACCATCTGCAAGCATTTTATCAAAATCAAGGTTATTTTCTCTGTTACATAAAATTGATTTTACACCTGGTAATCTTAATAATTGGTCTAATTGATTTACTGCTGAATCAATATATCTTTCAGTATTTTTTGTATTTACTCCATCTTTATAAAAATTCTTTTTAAAGTAAACAAGTTGTGTGCTATATTTTTCTTTTAGTTCTTCATCATGTGCAAGAATTTCACACATTTTTTCTGCTAATGAGAAATTTGTAAATATTTTTAACATATCTTCAAGATTTGGTAATCTTCCATCATTCATTTTTGGATATATTTCTTTTAATAGGATTGCAGTATTTTCTATAGCTTGTAAAACAACATTTTCTCTGTATGTTTCTGAATCTTCTTTATTAGAAATGTCAAGCATTGTTTTTAGTATAGAAGAAATTGTAATTGCAATTTTATTTGCATCATCATAAATAAATGGATTTAAGCCAACAGAGTTATGGTCTGCTGGGTCTACAATATTGTATGATAGGCTAAAATTGTTGCATACATTTATCATATGGTCTAATATTTCTCTATCTGGAGAAAGTACTGTAATACCACAATTTCTATATGTTATTGTAGATGTTGAATCCAATATCATCTTTTTCATATAGCCTTTATATACTGCTTCATGCCCTGTTGCAGGGATAAGCATATTTAAATTAAAGTTTTTGTTTAAATATGTGTTATCATAAGGTGCTTTTAATGCTGCAATTCCAGTTTTTAATGCTGTATAACCCATTTCTTTTGAAACTTCTCTATAAAAGAATTTTCTATCTAAATCCCTTGCAATAAGTGGCTCAAATACCATAGAGGTTTTTCCTGTTCCAGAACCACCACAAACAAATAATGATTGATATCTAGAAACTTCTGGCATTGTAATCATTTTTGCTGTTTCAGCATCTTGACATATAAAAATGTCATTTGTATATGGTCCATGACCTTTATTTGGGTCTGATAAATCAATTCCACCATAATCCCAAATTGATTGAGTCATATCTTTACTATCATTTACACCCATGTATAAGAAGTCAAAGACTTTTGGAAAAATTATAATAGGGAAGAATAGTGTAAGTGATGTTAATGCAGGTCTAATTAATTCAGGGAAATTTGTAACTAAATCTACATATCCTGGATTAAATATCAAAAGTAACCATACACCCATGTTTAGCCATTGTGTAAACATTGATGCTACTATAATTGATAAACCTATTACATAAATATAAAATAACGTAACTTTTTTTGCTTTTGTAGATGAAAATTCAGATGGTACAGAAAATAAATATGCAAATACAGGGCATGCTATAGCAAGTGTATATTGAAATGGTCCCCAATATGAATAAGATACGCCTGTAAATAACATTAATAACATTTCTACTATTCTATCAACAGCTAAATATACTGTTATAAGTGTTAAAACATATGTTGCAAATGTATTTCTACTTGCACCTATCTTTTCTAAGAATTTATCTATTAATTTCATTAGATATATATATATTATCCTATAAAATAACGAAAAAAACAAGTATTTTTGGAAAAAAAGTACCAAAGACATTATTTATTTTTGTACATCTTTTACCTTTTTTGAAAAAAATTGGAATAAATATACAAACAATTTCATATAATAATAAATAAAAAGAAAAGTAAAGTTTTAAAAATTTCAAACATATTAAAGCCTTAAGGAAAGAATGTGAGTAAAAATGAGTGATTATAGCAAAGAATTAATATTAGTTGAGAAAAATGAGATTGATAAGGAAAATGAACTTATAAAAAATATATTGAAGACAAGGGAAGAATTGAAATGCAATAATAAAAATTTTGAA
>CACWHO010000120.1:0-429 GCA_902760765.1 uncultured Eubacteriales bacterium
AGATGAAATTAATGAATTATTTGAAGAATCAATAATACTTCCAACACAATATGAAATAAATGAATATCAAATGATGGAAGATTTTATAGAAACAATTGAAAATATGGATATAAAGAATAATTTACAAAGACTAATACAAGGCAAAGGAGCGTTTAGAAGATTCAAAGATTATTGTGCTGAAATGGATATAATTCAAGATTGGTATGATTTTAGAGATAAAAAATATAAAGAAATAGCAATTGGTTGGTGCAAACAAAATGAATTGGAATATAAGTAAATATTAAAATGTGAAACAAAATTATATAAAAACAATAAAAAGCTTCATATTTGAGATAAGCCTTAAGAGTAAAATCTTAGGGTTTATTTTTTTGCTTTAAATTTATATTAGAAGTAAATAAAAAAGCCTAAAAATCGATTGTGAAGCTAATT
>CACWHO010000120.1:484-2763 GCA_902760765.1 uncultured Eubacteriales bacterium
TTATATTTAAGTGACGAAACAGGAAGTTGTTTTGCAAGCAATAAATATATAGCAAGTATTGTAAATGTAACCTCCGATAGAGTATCAAAAATAGTAACAATTTAATTAAGAGTTTTTTTTTTTGTTGAAATAAAAATTTCATAATGATATAATTGCAAAAGAATAAAAGTAATTGAAATCTTTGATTTAAGGTAAACTTTGTTTTCTATATTGAATAAGTTTAATTTTATAAAAATTAAAGAATAATTCATAATATAAAGGAGCGCTAAAAAATGGAAACAAAAGCTATTTATGAAGCAACAGAATATAAAAATGTAAAGGAAATCATATTAAATTCTGCAGAAAAATTTAATAAAAAAACTGCATTTACAATAAAACATAAAAATAAAGAAAATGTGGAATATGAAGATATTTCATATACAAGACTTCTGCAAGATATATATAATTTAGGAACAGGATTTTTTAATATTGGTTTAAAAGGTAAACGTGTTGCTGTTATTGGTAAAAATAGATATGAGTGGGTTTTAACTCATTTAACCAATCTTTTTGGAGGAATTGTTTCAGTTCCATTAGATAAAGATTTGCAATTAGAAGAGCTTGAAAATTCACTTATAAGAAGTAAGGCAGATGCAATAGTATTTGATCCGAAGCAAGCAGAATTCATTAAAAAAATAAAAGAAAATGGAAAAACAAATCTTACAGAATATATTTGTATGGATAAAACAGAAGGTTATAGATATTTATATGATTTATTAGAAGTAGGTAAAGAAGAAATAAATAATGGTAATAAAGAATTCATTAATTACGAAATAGATGAAAATATAATGAATATACTTTTATTTACATCTGGTACAACATCAAAGTCTAAGGGAGTTATGCTTTCACAAAAAAATATTGCATCAAATGTATATGCACTTCAATGTGTAGAAGATATAAGGCCAACTGATACAAATATTGCATTTTTACCATTTCACCATGTATTTGGTTCAACATGTATTGTGTGGACAATTGCCTGTGGGCTTAGAAATGTATTCCCAGATGGACTAAGATATATAAAACAAAATATGTGTGAATATAAAGTAACAGTATTTGTTGGTGTTCCAATTTTAATTGAAAGTATGTATAAGGCAATTATGAAAGAAATAGATAAACAAGGAAAAACAAGGAAGGTTAAAATTGCTACAAAAATAAGTAATTTTCTATTAAAATTTCATATTGATATAAGAAGAAAATTATTTAAACAAGTTTTAGATGGACTTGGTGGAGAGCTTAGATTTGTTGTCTCTGGTGGAGCACCAGCAGATGCCAAAATTTTAAAAGGATTTAGCAATTTTGGCATAAGAACAGTTCAAGGTTATGGTTTAACAGAAACTTCACCAGTAATTGCAGGAGAAGATGAAAATCATATAAGATATGGAACAGTTGGTATTCCAATGATAAATGTGGTGCTAGATATAGCAGATAAGGATGAAAACGGAATTGGTGAAGTTAGAGTAAAAGGTCCAAATGTAATGCTTGGATATTACGAAATGCCAGAAGAGACTGCTAAGATTATAAAAGATGGATGGCTTTATACAGGAGACCTTGGATATTTTGATAAAGATGGCTATTTAACATTAACTGGTAGATATAAAACAATGATTGTTTTAAAAAATGGTAAAAAAATCTTCCCAGAAGAACTGGAAACCTTAGTAAATAGATTAGAATTAGTACAAGAATGTATGGTATTTGGAATGCCAGATAAAGAAGATAAAAATGATATAAAACTTTCAATTAAAATTGTATACAATGAAGAAGTGGTAAAAGAAAAATATGAAGGAATAAATGAAGAAGAATTATACAAAATAATATGGGAACAAATTAAGAAAATAAATACTACATTTCCAAGATATAAACATATTCAAAATATGATTTTAACAAAAGAAGAATTAATAAAAACAACGACTAAAAAAGTAAAAAGACATGAAGAAATGAAAAAAATACAAAGCAAAATAAATTAAGTAATTAACAAAAATTTAAAAATCAAAAATGATTAAATAAAAACAATATGTTTAAACTAAAGATAAAGAGGTGGTTTTATGAAAACAGTTGTAATTACAGGAAGTGCTAGAGGCTTAGGTTTCAATATGGCAAGGTTTTTTAGAGAATATAATTATAATGTTGTAATAAGTGACTTAAAAGAAGAAAATTTAATTAAAGCAAAATATTGTAACACTTATTGCTTTTACTCTTCCAAATTTAATTGCAAAAAAGTATAAAATAGAGCTTCCAAATGTATT
>CACWHO010000121.1 GCA_902760765.1 uncultured Eubacteriales bacterium
ATTATTACACAAAAGAATTCATAAACATAAGTAAATATCTTACTGATGAATATAATGACATATTAAAAAAAATAGATATAAATATTGAGAACAAGAATTATACCTATTTTGAATTTGCCACAATTAATTCAAAGGTCATTACAACAAGGAATAATAAAAAATTACTCGAAGAAAAAGACATTGATTCAAACAAATATTTAGAGCTATTAAATGTGTTTGATAAAATTGAAAATGATTATAATTTATAAAATTTAAAGGACTATCTTATTAGAGAAAGATAGCCCTTTATTTATTTTCGAAATCTTCGTGATGTAGAAAAATATAATTTATTAAAGTATCTAAAAATGTTTTTGGAGTAATTACTTTTGTGTATTTATACTCTTCAAAAAAGGAACAGAGAAGAGCATCATTTTTTGTTTGAGATTTTTCTACTAAATAGGTCAATGAGTCTTCTATGTTCCATTTTATTTTTTGTTTATCTAAATAATTTTTTTCTGTAAAGTCTTTATAAAAGTCTTTTAATACACCAGTTGTTAATATATTATTGGAATAACAATAACAAAGTATTTCAACAATGTATTTAACTCCTTTTTGTGAGATATTAAAGCCAATTTTTTTTAGAAAAGCATATAACTTGGATTTATCTAAAGAATTTTCTTCATCTTCTACATCTTCTGTAACTGTTAAAGAATCTGACTTCTCTAAAACATTTGAAACAACGCTCATTATATTCCTCCATATAATTTTAAGTATTGCTAGCCAAATAATATTGTCAATCCAATTAAATTATGTGCATTATATCACGATTTTAGAGCATTTTCAATGCTTTTAACTAGAAATATTACAAAAATGTTACAAAATTTTTCTCTTTTATTCCACTTTATTCTAATTTATTCCAATTTGCTCCTAAAATATCCAAATAATTTTATGTTTCTCATTTCCCACTTTTCCCATTTTTCCAATTTTTTCAACTTTTCCTATCTTTTCCCACTTTTAGTTTTTTTGTTCAAAAACATGATATAACAATAACAATTAAATTTGTATTTTGATGATTGATGTATGGAATATACAAATGATTGGATTGTTAATACTATTTGTGCAATTTACTATAACCAACCAAGATTTTAATTTGTACATAAGAATAAATGATTTATCATTAAGTTTACATCAATTTACAAACGAGAAATTCACCACACCAACTTACAAATTGTAAAGGGAGTGGTGTTTTCCATGGGTAAAAGTGTATTTAAAAATATGTATTTATATTTTGATAATTTTGAAATTTTTAATGCACTATACTCTACTCTTCACTATAAATATCTATTCTATGAAGCCGTTAATAATTTTAATGACTTCATTTTTTGTTTCTACATTAGAGGACCTCCTAGTTGGCTTGAGTTTTTAAATTCAAATCGATTAGGAGGTTTTTTTATTATGGAAAAAGATTTTAATAAAAATAAAGAAAATTTAATTTATAAAAATTTAAATGATAATTTCAGAGAATTTGCAGAGTACATACTTTCTAAAAAATATTTTGTTAATTGGATAATCAGTGAAAATAAAGTTTGGAATGAAGAAGTTTCAAAAGAAAAATATATTTTGGCTGTTGAAGAAAACGAAGAAAATAACAGCAATCCAATAAATGTACCTTATTATACTGAATGCAAATATTATGCAAAATTAGCAGATATGGAAGAGCCTGTTGAAATTCCAAAAGATGTTTACGAATTAATAAATGGATGGCAAACAACTGATTTTAATCATTATAGATACATTACTAGAAGATATAAATATGATAATGAAAATTTTGATATTGAAGATGTTGCTGATGATACAAATATTGCCGAAGAAGTTGCTAATAAATTTCAAAATGAAGATATTGAAAAGTTAATGCAAAGAAATTTAACAAAAAAACAATTTCAATTACTTTATAAAATTGTATTTGAAAATAAAAATCAATCAGAAATAGCAAGAGATTTAGGCGTTTCAAGGCAATGGGTAAATTCTAGTTTACAAGCTATTAGAAAAAAATTAAAAAAATTTTTAAAAAATAGCTGACAAAACACCTTTTAAATTACCTAGTAAGTAGAAGGGTGGAAAATGCTCTTCTACTAAAATTCTCAAATTGAACATTGAAAATTGAATAATCAAATCAAATACAGAAAACTATGTAGGATCTGGTAGGATAAAATCTCTTGGATAGAATTGCAATTTGTAATTGCAGGACGTTGAGAGATATTTTAAGATGATCCGTCGCACGCAATGAGGGTAAGTCGGTGGAACACGGACTGGTGAAATTCCAATGAAAGAATTAACAATTCTTTGTTTGAAAAGATAAAAACAAGTTAAATAAGTGCATTTTTTGCACCAAATAGTATTAGAAAATAAATTTTAATACAAGAAAAGGAGAAAGCAAAAATGTTTGTAACAATAGTTATGATAGTAATTGCCATAGCCTTTGTATGGCTTATTGTATATGGTGGAACAATGAATAAAAGCGATGAAGAAAAATTTTTAGATGATGAAGAACAAATGAAATATTTAAAAGAAAATAAAAAACAATTATCCACAAATAATACAAAAAAGGTGGAAAAATAAATATATAGATTTTGTCAAAGGTGTGAATTTTAAATTTACACCTTTAACTTTTTCAAAAAAATTTAGTAGTATCAAGTTATAAAATAACTTGATAAGAAGGAGTTATCAATGAATGATGAGGAAAAAAGAGATTTAATTTTAGCTCTTATGGGACAATCAAAACTTGACCCATTTTCTAACATGACTGTACCAGAAGTAGCCAAAGATTTAAGAATGGGAGAAAATAAAGCAAATGAAGTTTTTAGAAGACCTGATTTCCCATCTGTAAATATAGGTAAAACTAAAACAGTTAATGTCCTTGCTTATTGGTTATGGAAAATGAATAAGAAGGAGGAATAAATTATGAGAAAAAAAGGAACAAGTCAAGGTTCGGTTTACTACGATAAAAGAAGAAAAAGATGGATTACACAAATTTTTGAAGTTGATCCAGTAACACAAGAGTCAAAGAAAAAATCAAAAAGTTTTAATACAGAGGAAGATGCTAGAAATTACATTAGAACAAGGAATTATCAAAGAGAAAATGTTGCATATATTGAAAACAATGGAATACCTCTTATTGAAATAATGAAAACTAATGTAAGATTAAAATTAGAGTCCAATCAAATTAGAGAGGCACAATACGAAAGAGTTATGAGAACAATTAAAACATTAGAAGAAAGCAAAGTTGTTCATAAAAATATTGATGATATTACAACAAAAATTATATCAACAATTTACAAGTGCTTTTAAAACAGCAGTGAATAAAGGATACATTATTAGAAATCCAATGACATCAGTTTTAAGACCTAGAAGCGCAAAACCAACAAAACTTATTAGAGCTATGACAATAGATGAAGAAATAAAATTTATTAGATATTTACAAACTCAAACAATAGAAAGTTGCTCATATAAAAATGTATTCTTTATACAATTATTTATGGGACTTCGTATTGGAGAGTGTTTAGCATTATGTATTAGTGATATTGATTTAAAACATAGATTATTATATGTTCATAAAACATTAACACAAGATATAAATGGAAATGTAATTTTAAGTAATTCTCCAAAAACAAAAGCAGGTAATAGATATTTACCAATAACAGAGCAAGTTTATCCATTTATTGTAGAACAAATGAAATATTGTGAAACACTTGAGCATAATGAAGATAAATTATTATTTAAAGCACCAATAAATAAATATGTTGATAGAGAAAATGTAAATAGAGCAATGCAAAAAATATTGAAACAATTAGACATTCCACAGTTCTCTTCACATACATTAAGACATACCTACGCAACTCGTTCAATAGAGGCAGGAGTTACACCAGTTGTTTTACAAAAGCTTATGGGACACACTGATGTATCAATTACATTAAATACTTATACTTCTGTATTTGATAAATATAAGGAAACTGAAATAGAAAAAGTAAATAAATATTATATGGAACAAAATTTATTAAATCCATCAAATGAAAAGCAGGTTTATTTGGAAAATGGAACAACCTTAATAGATGGAAAGTCTACTAATGAAAATTAAACTGACCTCATATTTGAAAAACTACACTATAATGTTTATAATAATTTCAAGATTTGTCTATAAGTAAAGACTACATTTTTTGAGGCTGGTTATTGTGAAAATACTCATTTTTCAGCTTTAAACTCTGTCAGACTTTGTCAGAATTTATTGAATCTGCCAGCAAAACTGCCAGCACAAAAAACTGTAAATCCACTAATATAGCGGAGACCTTTGAATC
>CACWHO010000122.1 GCA_902760765.1 uncultured Eubacteriales bacterium
ATTTCAACAATTTTATCAATCATTGATACATTTTGTGTTTTCTTGTCTTCTGTTACTTTAAATGTAACATCTGTTGCTTTAACATATCCGTTTGGAGCTACTTCCTCGTGCAATGTGTATGTTTCGTTTTCAACTAGATTTTTGATTTTGTGTTCTTCCTTGGTAGAAGTCCATTCATCAACAACTTTGTTATCTTTATCTAATACTTGAATTTTAGCACCCTCAACTTCTTTGCCACCAATATCTGTCTTTGTCATTTCAACAATTTTATCAATCATTGATATTTTTTGTGTTTTCTTATCTTCTGTTACTTTAAATGTAACATCAGTTGCTTTTACATATCCATTTGGAGCTACTTCTTCGTGTAATATGTATGTTTCATTTTCAACTAGATTTTTGATTTTATGTTCTACTTTTGAAGAAGTCCACTCATCAATAACTTTGTTATCTTTATCTAATACTTGAATTTTAGCACCCTCAACTTCTTTGCCACCAATGTCTTTCTTTGACATTGTAACAACTTTATCAATCATTTTTACTTTTTGAATTTTATTATTATTTTCAATAGTAAATTTAATATCAGTTGCTTTTACATATCCATCTGGTGCGATTTCTTCTCTTAATGTATATGTTTTACCTACTAAAATGTCCAAGAATCAATTACTTTATTATTTTCATCAATTACAGATAATTTAGCACCTTTTAATTCTTTATCTCCTGTAATGTCTGTTTTAGAAATTTCTATGCAAATTGTGTCATTTTTAATTTTCTTTTCTATTGTATATACTTTTGTTGTATCATCTGTTTTCTTGAAAATTACTTCATATTTAGTATTATCAAGTACTAATCCAGGAAGTGTTTCAATTTCTTGTAACTCATATTTACCCATTGGTAGTTTTTCTACATTTAGTTTGCCATCTTTTGATAAATTATATGTTCCAACTTCTTTTCCTTTTGCATAAATAACACTGCCATCAGCTTTATCAATAATATTTTCTTTTGCTGTTAGTTTAAATTTAATTTTACTTAAATCAGATGTATCAACTAAACTTGTATCAACATCATTTCTAATAGCAATTGTTTTATCTAGCTTTAATGTTCCTGTTGGTTGCTCATTTTTTAAAACTACAGAAATATAAGCATCATAATCTTTATCAAATTCAAGTGTTTTATTTGAGCGATTAATTTCAAATTCTACTGGGCTATCTAGTTTTAAGAAACCATCTGGAATTTTAATTTCATCAGCTTTATATTTTCCTGCTTTTAGCTTGTCTTCTGTATAAGCAATTCCATCTTTTCCAGTTTTCCAATTATCTACTTTAAAGATTCCATTTTTACAATAAACTTTTTTCCATTGATTTTTATCATTTAGTCTATAAAGTTTGAATGTTGCATTTGATAATGTAACTTTCTTGCCTGTTGTTTTATCTTCTTTTATTAACTTAATATAACTTTCAAAAGGAAAATCATTTTCAACAAATTCTTTAATTGAGCCATCTGAGTCTTTATTAATATTGATATAAAATGGCTCTACTGTCTCAATTTTATCAGAAGGTGT
This sequence comes from uncultured Eubacteriales bacterium, assembly GCA_902760765.1. Taxonomy (GTDB): domain Bacteria; phylum Bacillota; class Clostridia; order TANB77; family CAG-508; genus CAG-269. The sequence goes on from CACWHO010000122.1 coordinate 1,559, forward strand.
TGATGTTTCTCTAACTTCGTACTCACCATAAGCTAAAAATCCTGATAATCCATGTCCATTTTCATCTGTCTTAAATACTGAATATTCATCTGGATAGAATTCATTTAAATGTTTCTTTGCCTCATCAAAACTTCCATAATGTTCTACATATTTTGAAAGTATTGCAGTAAATTCAGCATCCTTTATAGTATCTGCTGTTTTGTTTTCATTTGAAGAAATTTTAATTACATTGAATTTTGCTCTTTTAACCTCTTCTTCGGCAGTTGTTTTTATTTTAATTATTGATGTTTGCATATCTTTGTATTTTAATTCAAGATTATATGTATTTGTATCATCTTTATAACCTGTTGGAGTTGTTGTTTCTTTTGCGTAATATTTTCCCATAGGTAAGCCTTTTAATGTGCTACCGTCGATTGTTAAATTTGCTTTTGTTTTATCATTTGTAATTATTATTGTTGCTTTTCCATTTGAATCAAATTTATATTCAGCAATTTTTTCATTTACGCTAAAATATTTAATTGTTTTAGCAACATTGTAAATATCTTGACCAGCATATAATGAATAAACTGCACCATTTAATGTTGCATCTCCGTGGTGTACTGTTCCATTAACTCTTGGAGAATTTCCTGTATATTTATCTGTTTTTGCTATTGTAATTTCTCCTGTTGGCTCTGTATTTGCTACTGCTTGTGTTGAAGTTTGATTTGGCTTTATTTCAACATTATAAGCTTTTGTATTTAACAAATAACCTGTTGGAACTGAAACTTCTTTAATTGTATAAGTTCCTTTTTTTAGTTTGTCTATTGTAATTTTTCCATTAGTAACTTCAACCTCTTTATCATAATTTGGGCCTGTAACTCTAAATTTTGCACCACTAACTAAATCATTATTTGTATTTAATTTTGTAAGTTCTAATTTTCCAAAAAGTTCGATATTTAATTTAAAATTTAAAGCAACTGGATCATTGTAATTTAATGCATATAATTGATTTTGTACGCCATCAGCAAATTCAAAATATACATTTGAATCTAAATCTTGTGTTTCTTCTTTTATTAGTCCCATACTTCTTAAATCATCATCTGTAAATTTATAACTTTCTGTATTTATATTTTCATCAACAGAAAGTGTTAAAGTATTTTCTCCTTTGTTGTGTACTAATCTTATTCCATCTTTT
>CACWHO010000123.1 GCA_902760765.1 uncultured Eubacteriales bacterium
TTTTTGAATAAAATATAAAATCAATAATTTTATATAGCTATTTACGAAAAAACTCAGTTAATAAATTAAAGTTTTTTAAATAAAAAACTACCAAAAATATTAAAAAAGGAGGATAAATTATGGATGACGAAAACAAGAAAAACGATGAAGAAAAATTAGACAATAAGGAAGAGACTACAACTACTGAAGGAAGGAAAACAAATGAAAAAAAAGACAGTGAAAATGAAAGTGAAGAAAAAGGAATTGAGATTTCTTCAGATGTAATTGCAGTGATTGCAGGCGTTGCAGTTTCAGAAGTACAAGGCGTTGCATCAATGTCAGGTGGATTTGCAGGTGGAATTTCAGAAGTTTTAAGCGGAAAGAAAAATTTAAGCAGAGGAATAAAAGTAGACAAAACAGATAATAAAGCAAAAATTGATGTAAATATCATTGTAGAATACGGCTCAAGAATTCCAGATGTTGCATTTGAAATTCAAAATAGAGTAAAAAAATCAGTTGAAAGTATGACAGGATATAGTGTAGAGGAAGTAAATGTTCATGTACAAGGTGTTGATACAACTGGTACAGCAAAAGAAAAGAACAAAAAACAAGAAGAAAAAGACAAAATTGATAAAACAGATAAAGCAGAAAAGACAGATAAGGCAGAAGAAAGCAAATAAAAATAAAACATAAGAAAAATATAAAATGGTATATAAATATACCAAAGAAAGGAAATAAAAAAATGAAAGTTATAGAAAAAATCACATTAATTATATATTCAAATTTAATGTTAATAATGTCAGTAGTTGCATGTCTAATTGTATTTGGATGGTTAGATGTAAATACAGTAATGAATTTAGTAGCAAATATTTTAGTTGGAGAAACATCATCAAAAGTTGTATTAGGAGTTGGAATAGTATTTATTTTATTATCAATAAGATGTATATTCTTTGACCCAACATCAAAGAAAGAATTAGAAGAAAAACAGGGAATTCTTCTTACAAATGACAATGGAAATTTAATGATTTCAAGAGAAACATTAGTTGATATTGTTGAATCAGTTACAAAAGAATATAAAATGGCAAAAGAAGTTTCTTCAAGAGTTGAATTAGATAAAGAAAATAATGTTATTGTATTTGTAAATTTAATTATAGGTTCAGATACTGTAATTAAAGATTTATCATCAGACCTACAAAATAAAATAAAAGAAAAAATAAAAGAAACAACAGATTTAGATGTTAAAAAAGTAAATATTTCAATAAAAAAAGCAGTAAAAGAAAAAGCACAAAATAATTAGTAAATAAAAATAACTTACCACAAAAGGAGGAAAAAGTTATGAAAGAATTTAAAGATTTTATAATGGAGTATAGAGGTGCAATTATAGGAATAATTATTGCAATAATTATTCTTGCTACAAAATTATATACAGTTATAATTGGAATATTAGTTATAATTGCAGGTGCATTTTTAGGAAATTATGTACAAAAAAACAAAGATACAGTAAAGGAAAAATTAAACAAATTTATAGATAAAATGTAATTTAATTATTGTTTGTAATAAGAAATGAGGTAAAAAGTGAGTAGAACCGCAAATAGAGAAGAGGCATTTAAATTAATTTATAGCTTAGAAATTCAAAACAATGAAGATATATGTGAACAAATAGACCTATATTTAGAAAATAATGATATCACAGACAAAGCTGCACAAAAATATATAAATGACTGCGTTTTAGGTATAAAAGAGTATAATGATGAAATCATTGATAATATTGAAAAAAATCTAAAAGAAAATTGGAAATTAAATAGAATTTCTAAAATTGATTTAGCAATATTAAAATTGGCAATTTACGAAATTAAACATACAGACACACCATATAAAGTTGTAATAAATGAGGCTGTTGAACTTTCAAAAAAATATGGAGAAGACAGCTCAAGAAAATTCGTAAATGGAATATTAGCAAGTGTTGTAAAGGAAAATAATATATGAAATACGAAAATATGGCAATAACTGTTAGTCAGTTAAATGGTTATATAAAAGAAAAATTTGAAAATGACGAAAATTTAGAAAATATATTAGTTAAAGGTGAAATATCTAACTTTAAAAACCATTATACAGGACATATGTATTTTACTTTAAAAGATGAAAACTCATTAATAAAATGTGTAATGTTTAAAAGTTATGCACAAAAACTTGGATTTATGCCAAAAGATGGAATGAAGGT
>CACWHO010000124.1:0-2173 GCA_902760765.1 uncultured Eubacteriales bacterium
ATGCTAGGCATTTGAGGATTAACAAAAAAGATAAAAAAATTGCCAACAAAATGTTGACACATACCATATACAGAAAAATTATAAGAATACTTGATTTTTTTCTTGAATTATGGTATTATTGTATGTAGGATAGGTATATCATGTTTATAAAAAGGAGGTTTTGATATGCAAAAAGAGAAATTAGAAATCTCTGACGAATTATTACAAAATTTGTCAATAGATGAGATAGCAGAATTAAAAGTTGAGGTTGATGATTTATTAAGCAAAATAGACAATATATTAAATACTTGTAATGTAGCATTAAATTCTTAAAATAAAAGGAGGAATTAATATGGATTTAGAAACACTCAATAAAGAGTATGTTCAATTTAAAAGTGATTTAGAAAAAGCCCGTAAAGAAATTGAAAGCCTTGAAAGTAAGGCAAATGATTTAGCAGATGATAAAATTATCTGGAAAGGAAAATTGGTTGAAGCCAAAAGAAATAAGGATTCTGTTGCAGAAAAACAAGCAGAAGGAGAATTAAAAAGAATAGATACAGAAATAAAAGCAGTTCAAGATGATACATTAAAGAAAAAAGAAGAAATGGAATTAATACAGGCAAAAATCAATGTTAGAATAAAAGAAATTAAAGAAAATCCAGAAATGAAAAAGCATTTAGATGAAGTTATGTCAAAGAAATATGATAGAAAACTATCTAAATTAGAAAATGAAAAAGAAGAAGCTGTTGAAAAGAAAGACAGATTGACAGATTTAAAACAATTAGTTACCGACCATCCTGCTTTAGGTAATAATTTAAAAGGTATTTTGACGGCAACTAAGGAAATGAAAGATTTACAAGCAGAACTTGACGGCATGAAAATGATAGTTGGAACAGGAAAAACAAGTGCATATACATATAAAGACCCAGCTAGAGCAAATGAGATAATAAATACTTTATTACCACAAGCACAAGCCAAACTTGCAACAAATAAAACCCCTTTAATGGCATATATATCAAAAAACGGATTAAATATAACAGAACAAGATATTGATGAATTAGCTGAAAAAGGATTTGCAGTTGATGGAAAAGGAAATATTGATTTAAATTCAACAATGAATAAAAGTATTTCAAGTTTAAATAGACAAATTAAAGGTTATGATAAGTCTATAAGAAACCATCAAATAGCTTTAGAAAATATTGATAATAGGAGTGTACCTGTAACACCAAGAACACCAGACCCAATTACACCAGATCCAATTACTCCACCTGCACCAGACCCAATTACTCCGCCAGAGCCTACGACTTCAGAAAAACCAAAATGGTATCAATTTATTCAAAGATTTAAAAATTGGAATGAAAGAAGGAAACAACAAGCATTACCTGAACCTGAGCCTAGAACTCCAGATCCTGAACCATCAACACCAGAGCCTTCATCAGAAAAAAATGAATTTTTAAATAGTTTAAAATATGAAATTGTACAAGATGTAGTAAAACAAATGGAAACAGACAACTTAAAGGAAGCAAAAAAAGAGAGAAAATCAGAAGATATGGAAAGATAATAAAATTAGATACTGGTATAGCGAAAGTTATACCAGTATTTTTTTTAGTAAACAAATGATAAAATATATGAATTCATTTATATTTAGCATATTTATAATATTAAAATAATATAAAATCAAGTTTTTTTGCGATTTATTACTTTTAATTCTGGATAAACACAATAAGCAAAAGGTGTATTACATTCTATCGTTTCAAAACAAGAATCATCTTGAAATAGTAAAATAAATTTATCTGCTTCAGGAATAATTGGAGAATTTATTTTTAATAGTTTCAATACACCTTGCTCACTATTTTTGTCGGTAACAATAACATTATATAAAGTATTATCTTTTGTAAGAAAAGTAATATAAACTGGATCATAGCCTTTGTGAAATTGCTTAAATCTGCCTTTATATCTGCATAGTACATTTAAAGCATTTATTGTTTTCATATTTAATTCAGCATTATTATGTATAAAAATATCGCCCTTTTTACTTACAAAATTACCTGTTAATATATCTTTAAAATTATCATTAGGCTTGTTATATAATATCTGTAATTGCTTTAGTGTAGCACACCCAAAATCTTGTAAAAAATTGATTATTTTTATTCTTTCATCTTCTAACATAAAAATTCCTCCTTAAAATAAAAAA
>CACWHO010000124.1:2337-3884 GCA_902760765.1 uncultured Eubacteriales bacterium
TTTGCACCAGTAGCTCAACTGGATAGAGTATTCGGCTACGAACCGAACGGTTGGGGGTTCAAATCCCTTCTGGTGCACCAGAATTTTTATTTATAAAATTTGTTTATTTTAAAAAATTGTATTGTTTGTTTTATTTCTTATATTAATTTTGTGTTATTTTACGTTCTTGTTTTTAATGTAATCCCCCTTAAATTTACTGTCTAGAATATCCATGGTTAGTTTATCATAATATTTTCTATTTTTTCTTTTTATAATCTCTAGTGACTATCGTAATTGTAACATATTTTTTTATGTTTTACACTTTTTCTTAAAAATTAGTATTGTAAAAAAATATTTAATATGATATATTCAATATATATATGAAAATAGGAGGAATAAAAGATGGAAAAATCAAAAGTCGACTTATATTTAACAACAAACGCAAAATACTTTGAGGCATCAGCCATACCAGTTATTAGACAAAAACTAGAAAACGCATCAGATGACGCTTTAGTATCTCTACAATCAACAGAGTTAAAAGACCCTACAACAATATTATTAATTTCAATATTTTTAGGTTCCCTTGGTATTGATAGATTTATGATAGGAGATACAGGAATTGGGGTCTTGAAATTATTAACAGGTGGACTATGTGGAATACTAACAATTATAGACTGGTTTACAATTAGTAGAAAAGCAAAACAAGTAAATTTAGCAAAGATAAGTCTTATTGTTTAAACCAACTATTAATAACAACAAAAAAAGATATATAACAATTATTATCGCAATTGCTATATATCTTTTTTACAAATTAAAAATAAGAATTTGCTTAATCTACAATATTTTTCATGTTCCATGTGTTGGATGCGGATTAACTCGTTCTATAGTATTTTTATTACATGGTGATATATTTAGTTCATTGAAATATAATTTGTTGGGTATTCCAATTGTAATTCTATTAATTGCATATTTATCAATTGTTTTTTATGAACATATAACAAATAAGCAGATATTGAAAAGTTTATTTATAAAATATAAAAAACAAATTTTAATAATATCAGTTGTAGTGTTTATAATATGTTCTATTAGAAATTTTACAAATATACTTTTATATTAAAATGCACTTTTATTTTCAAAGTAAAGATGCCGTTGGCATCTTTACTTTGATGCAGATACCTGGAATCGGACTAGGAAGCGATATCTGGAGCAAAGAAAAAATGTATGGAGATATGATTTATGTCTTTGTATACTTATCATTTGTCATTTTTATCCCAAGCTTCACAATTTTTTTATAATATTTCCCAAATTCCGCTTTTGGTAGAACCAAATCTTTTAATAATATCTTTTTCCTTTATAATTAAAATTTATTATAATTTATTTGTAATTTCGACCATTAACTAAATTGTAGGATAAAAAAATATTGTATGTTATGGAGTGAGTGAGTTGTAAAAAATACAGGTTAGAAACTTTATTTCTAACCTGATGTTTTGGTGCAGATACCCGGAATCGGACCGGGATGGTATTGCTACCGCAGGATTTTAAGTCCTGTGCGTCTACCAGTTCCGCCA
>CACWHO010000125.1 GCA_902760765.1 uncultured Eubacteriales bacterium
TTTTTTTACTCATATCCAAAAACCTCTTTTCTTATCAGTTTTACAATGACATAAGTATACCATAAAAAATACAAAAGTTCAATTAAAAGTTGAAATTTTTAGGGCTAAAGCTTGAACTAAAAATAAAGGATATATATCAACATTTCAAAATGATGGTATTAAAGTAAATGTAATAAAAATGCTATTGTGCTAGTTTCTCTACCATCTAATGTCCAACTTAGCATAAAGTAGAATTTTGTCTCGCTCCTGACTCGACACGCTAAAGCAATTTAAAAAGGTAGCTACTAAAAGCTACCTTTTTAAGAAGAGTGAGAGTATTGTTAAATTTTTTATATATCAATCTAATATTAAATAATTTTTACCATGGTTCTGTTGAAATTTCAAATCCATCTTCCAATTGGTGAATCTGTAATCCATCATACTGTGTGCTATAATTTACATTTGAATATAATTGTACTTTTGAAAATGGTATATTTTTGACTTTAAAAACAACATGCAAATCTGCAAAATTACCACTAGATGTATATCCTCCTGCAAGCACATTTTTTACATTTTTAAAGATATAACTTGTTGACCATGAACTACCACTACATATAACTAATGGTTCTATATACCCATCTCTAGCAGCTTCATTTAAGTTTTTTAAACTTCCATCATAAAATCCTAGTTTTAAATTGCCTAAAACAATTCCAGTTGTCAGTCCACCACCACGTGCGTATAAAAATACCCATCTATTGGTTGTAGAATTGATTTGAAGATTATATGTTCTTGTCCCAGAATAAATATAAGTATCATTTGTAGAAGAATTATTTATTATATTTAATAATGTTGAACTTTTACAAGTTGATACCAATGAACGTGGAAAAGCATAGTTTCCGTCATAGACAGAATCATTTTCAATAGTTTTTGTAACTAAACTTGCTTTTCCTGTTATATAACCTGAATACAAATTTATATAATTATTACTTATAGAAGTACCATAATTTACACCTATTTTTGTTTTTATTGTTATCTCTTTTGAAGCCAAGTTGCCTGTTAAATCTTTAACTTCTACTTTTATTGTATAATTTATACCTGATTGCAATTCTGTTGCATTATATGTTGCATTTTTACTGCTTTGAACCTGTGTACCATTCAAATAAAATACATATGTTGGCTCTTCTGGTATACCGCTTTCATTATCAGTAGCTTTTGCAGTTACTATAATAGAATCTTTTGTTACACTATCTTGTGTTAAAGTAATTTCTGGTGGTATGTCATCAACCACTTTGATTGAAACAGCATATGTATTATTTACTCCATCTGTTAGTTTTGCATATACTATATCTCCATTAACTAGTCCATTAATTGTGTCTCCTGAATTTATATCAGTCCAATTTTCATCATTTATTTGATACTGAAGTTTCAAATTCATATCTGTATTTGATGTTGTTACAACTACACTTGCTTTATTATTTGTCCACGTTAATCCATTTAACGTAATAATTCCTGTTTGTTTTTCTGTATTTGGCATATCTTTTGTTCTTTTGGAAATTGTTTCACTTTTGTAGCAATTTCCATCATTGTCATATGCTAACACATAGAAATTATAATCTGTTCCAGCAAAAAGCCCTGTTATTTCAAAGTTCGTTGTTGAAATATTTTCATATCTCTTTTGATTATTAACATTATTAGTTTGTATTGCAACATAAGTAAATTCATTCTTTAGATTATTTAGCGTACTTGTATCAATAACTACTTTTACGCTTTTAGTTGTTATACTATCATCTGAAATACTTATTAGAAATGCATTGGCTTTACCTATTTCTCCTGTTATTTCAAAATTCTCATTAATTTCAAAACTATATGAATTTGATTTATCATGCTCATAAACTCCAATTAATTTTTTATCTCCATCATTATACTTTGCAAAAGTAACTTTTGTATCAATTATTGGGAGTTGTTCATAAATTGTTTTTAATGTTAGCTTTCTTCCTTCTTTTCCTTCAGATGTTTGAAGTTCTGTAATATCTAAATTAATTTGCTGTTTTGATTCACCTTTCATTGCTTCAATTTTTGATTTTTTAGTTTGAGTAAAAAGTTCTGTTCTGTTAATTAAAGCAATAGCTACAACTGCTAAAATTAACATGATAATTATTGTTATAATTAA
>CACWHO010000126.1:0-3173 GCA_902760765.1 uncultured Eubacteriales bacterium
ATATATAATAAAGTTGCAAAAGATTGGAGAAATATGAACAAGATAAAATTCACAAAAAAGGACAATTTTTCAAAACTAAAAAAAATAAATGGTATGACTATGCTTGCACTAATTCTTACAATTATTACATTATTGACAATTGCAGGAATAACAGTAAGTTCTATATCAGGTAGAAATGGAATTTTTCAAAATACAAAAAAAGCTACTGATAGAGCTGGAATCAGTGAAGAAAAAAATGAATTAAACTTTTTTTATCAGGAATGCCAATCAGAAAGAAGATATATACGAGAAGATAGTATTACATCAGAAGAACTACAAGTAAAATTTACAAATGCTGGTAAAGATGTATATTGTTTTTCAAAGAATAATTCAGAGGGCTATAATATATATGTAAGATTTAATGAAACAAATGATATGTTTTTAATAAATAAATCAGGAAATATAAGCTACTTGGAAAAAGATTATAGTGACACAAAAGAAATTGATAAAAAATTAACTAAACAAGGTATTAGTTATAGTGATGGAAAAGAAACATTTGCAAATCCTGATAGAGGATTTTATAAACCAATTAATATAAAACTTGCAGGAAATAGCTTTATTCTACCAAATACTGATATTCAAGAAGAATGTAATGAGGCAATAAAAAATAATCTGCAAATATTACACTTAAGAATTGATATTGGTGAGCTTTCTGGAAATTTAAACTCAGATAAAAAAGATAAAAACTTGACTTCAAAACAAATTAATTCATTAAATAGCGTTTTTAATATTATACGTCAAAATAATTTAGATGCAATTGTTAGATTTGCATATAGTTTTGATGGAACAACAGGAGCGGAACCAAAGTCATTTAATACAATTATTAAACATATAAAAAGACTTTCAAGCTTTTTTTATAAAAATAAAGATGTAATACTCATTGAAGAAGCAGGGTTTATAGGACCATGGGGAGAAATGCATTCATCTGCATATGAAGGTGACAAATATTGCAAAGATGTTATTTCAACAATGTTAAATTATACACCAGCAGAAATAAAAATAAATGTAAGAACACCACACTTTTATAAAATCACAGTAGGAGATTTAAATAATACTCAAACTCGTCTAGGTATTTATAATGATGGGTACTTAGGAAGTGCTACAGATAGAGGAACATTTAATAATGAAATATCAAGAGATGATTTCGTAAAATGGATGGAAGTACATGGAAAATATACATATTATGGAGGGGAAACATCCAAATTAGATTCAACAGATTCACATTATACACAAGAAGATGAAAAGTATAGTAATGGAGATTTTGCAGTTTCTGAAGCACAAAAAACTCATCTTACATATTTAAATTCAGAATATGATGAAAATATTATTGATAATAAATGGAAAAAAACAACATATAGCAATTCAGAATCTGAATATAATGGAGAAACTTATTACAAATATATTCAAGACCATATGGGATATAGATTTGTAGTAAGAGATTCATATATAACTTCTTCAGAAGATAAGGGAAATATTGCTGGGGCAAAGATTAAAATTGAAAATGTAGGATTTGGAAATATTATGAAAAATAAAGATGTTTCAGTTATACTAAGAAAAGATGATGTGTATTATGAAACAAATATAATATATGATATGACAAAACTTGATAGTGGAAATACTAATGAAATTAAATTTTATTTTTATATTCCAAGTGATATTGATAGTGGAGACTGGGACGTTTGCTTAAAAGTTAATAACACAAATAATGAAAATTATTCAGTAAGATTTGCAAATGCTGATACATGGGAAAATGACATAAAAGCTAATAAAATTGGTAAAATCAGTATTACAGATAATGTAGCAAAAGAAGGAGTTACATTTGAAGAAGCGTTTGTTCCTCTTAAAATTACTGGAACTAAAAACAATGTTAAAGAAACTGTAAAAACAGTAGACATTACATTTGGATTTTATTATGATAGTGAAGAAACATATAGTACTTTAACAAGAAATATCCCATTAGGAACAACAGTTAATTTTAAAGACCAAACATCAATGGATGCAATAAACTTTAGCTTGCCTGATGGATATAAATTTAGATTTGCACAATGGACCAAGGTTTATGGAGATTCTGATGCACGAGATAGTATTACAATACCAGAAGATTTGAATAGTGATACAGAAAATTCAATATCTGAAAACGAATTATTTATTCCATATGATACAACAATTGATTTTACAAATAAAGATAGCTTGACCAAATTGGGAATAACATTTCCTAATGGATATAGTAATTATGAAGTAGATTATGCATTAAGTAAAGACGTAACTGGAGATTGGAATAAACACACATCAATGACTATTCCAAAAAATATTGATAAATGTAATATTGAAATATATTTAAAAGAAGATACAAATAGTAGTAATGCAAAAAAAGCCATCTTTTCAGATGAAACTGATGCAGATAATACTGATAGTGAAAAAAATATAAAAGTAGAAATGGGCTTTTATAAAGAAGGAAATGAAGAACCAATTGATACTACAGAAATATATGTATCAAAAGGAACAGAAATTGATTATACAAATACTGATAGTTTTGGATTAATGTATATGTAAAATAAAAAGAACGGAAGTGAGTAAATGTCAAAACCAATTGTAGCAATAATAGGAAAACCAAATGTTGGAAAATCAACTTTTTTTAATTATTTAGTTGGAAGCAGAATCTCGATAGTGCAAGATACACCAGGAGTTACAAGAGATAGAGTTTATGCAGAATCAAACTGGCGTGGTCGAAAATTTACTTTAATAGATACAGGTGGAATTGAGCCAGAATCTGAAGATATCATTTTATCTCAAATGAGAGAACAGGCAAATCTTGCAATTTCTATGGCTGATGTGATAATATTTTTAACAGATATAAAACAAGGTGTTACAGCAGCAGATAAAGAAATTGCACTAATGTTAAAAAAATCTGGAAAACCAATTATTTTAGTATGTAATAAAGCAGATAATTTTGAAAAAGATAGACAAGAAATATATGAATTTTACAATTTAGGAATTGGTGAACCATATCCAATTTCTGCATCAAATGCTATTGGAATAGGAGATGTTTTAGATGCAATCTATGAGCATTTTCCAGAAAAAGATGAATCAGAAGATGATGAAGATATAATAAAAGTAGCAGTTATTGGAAAACC
>CACWHO010000126.1:3185-6273 GCA_902760765.1 uncultured Eubacteriales bacterium
ATTGCAGGAACTACAAGAGATGCAATAGATACACCATTTGAAAATGAGCAAGGAAAGTATGTTTTGATAGATACAGCAGGTGTTAGAAAACATGCAAAAATAAATGAATCTATTGAAAAATATAGTGTTCAAAGAACATTACTTGCAATAGAAAGAGCTGATGTTTGCTTAATGATGATTGATGCAAATGATGGTGTAACAGAACAAGATGCTAAAATTGCAGGAGAAGCTCACGAAGCGGGAAAAGGAATCATAATTGTTGTAAATAAATGGGATGAATATGAAAAAGAAACTGGAACACTGGAAAAATATAAAAAAGAGGTATATAATAAGCTTGCATATTTAACATATGCACCAATTATATTTATATCAGCCAAAACAGGACAAAGAGTTGATAAGTTATTTCCAATGATAAATGAAGTTGCAAAGCAAAATTCATTAAGAGTTTCAACATCTGTTTTGAATCAGGTTATAAATGAAGCAATTGCAATTGTTCAACCACCAACAGATAAAGGAAAAAGACTTAAAATTTATTATGGAACACAGGCTTCAACAAAACCACCAACATTTGTAATATTTACAAATGATAAAGGGTTATTTCACTTTTCATATCAAAGGTATATTGTAAATCAAATTCGTAAAGAATTTGGGTTAGAAGGTACACCTGTAAGGTTGATAATAAGAGAAAAAGGAAAAGAAGAGTAAAAGGAGAAAAGAAAATGTTTAGTTATTTATTAGTTTTAATTGTAGCTTACTTACTTGGAAGCATAAGTTTTTCAGTCATTTTTAGTAAAAAAATGGCAGGATTTGATGTTAGAGAAAAGGGAAGCGGAAATGCTGGAAGCACAAATATGTTACGTTCAGTTGGAAAAAAAGCAGCATTATATACATTAATTTGTGATGTTTTAAAGGGAGTTGTCGCAGTTCTCTTTGCAATAATTGTTGGAAAAATTGCAAAAAATGTTGATAGAGAATTATTAGTTCAAATTGCAGGTATTGCTGTTGTAATTGGACATACTTTCCCAATATTTTTTGGATTTAAAGGTGGAAAAGGTGTTGCAACATCACTTGGTGTTTTGCTTATAACTAACTGGCAAATTGGATTAATATGTTTAGTATTTGCACTTGTTTTAATGGCTATAACAAGAATGGTTTCTCTTGGGTCATGTGGAGCAGCTGTTTTATTCCCGGTTTTAACATTATTTACAAATAATCATTATACTGTTTTAACAGCAGGAAAAACTGGAAGAGTATATTTAGTTTATAGTATAATATTAGCATTAATTGTTTTATATAATCATAGAAGTAATATAAAAAGACTTTTAAATGGAACAGAAAATAAATTGAGCTTTAAAGATACAAATGACTAAAATTACTAATTATTTTTTGAAATAAAGCTAATTATAATATAACAAATTTACATTATAATTAAATAAATTGGCAAATAAAGTTTATAGGTAATCCTTAAAAACCTAAATATCATATATAAGGAAAGTAAAAATGAATATTGCAATTATAGGAAGTGGAAGCTGGGGAGTTGCACTTAGCATATACCTTGCAAAGCAAAAACATAATGTTAAAATTTGGTCTTTTGCAGAAGATGAAAGAGACTTAATAAATATATTGTTCAAATGATTTTCAAGAAGTATTAAAAGATGCAAATTTTATATTACATGTAACACCATCAAAATTTACAAGAAATGTATTTAATCAATATAAAAAGTATGTTGGGAATATACCAGTTGTAATTTGTTCAAAAGGATTTGAAAAAGAGACATTAGAAACACTTGATGAAGTAATTTTAGATGAATTGCCAACTACAAAAGTTGGAGTTAATGTTCCAACTGCACTTGTTGTTGCATCAAAACATCAAATGGTGTTAAAGCTAGTTCAAGATGCATTTATGTCAGAAACAATGAGAGTATATACGTCAAATGATGTAAAAGGTGTAGAGCTTGGCGGAGCATTAAAAAATATTATAGCATTTTGTGCAGGTGTTGCAGCAGGTATTGGCTTAGGAGATAATAGTTTCGCAGCATTAATTACAAGAGGGCTAAAAGAAATTACAAGACTTGGTGTAAAACTTGGTGGAAATGAAGAAACATTTTATGGATTAAGTGGACTTGGAGATTTAATTGTTACATGTTTAAGTGTTCATAGTAGAAATAGAAAAGCAGGGTACTTAATTGGTCAAGGAAAAACACTTGAAGAAGCAAAAAAAGAAGTTGGAATGGTAATTGAAAGTATAGATAATATTGATGTTGCATATGAACTTGCAAAAATGTATGGAGTTGAAATGCCAATAGTACAGGCTGTATATGACGTTTTAAACCAAAAAATTGAACCAAAAGAAGCTGTAAAAAAATTAATGACAAGAGATAGAAAAATGGAATAAAATAAATGTTAATGAAAATAATAAAATAATATAAAGGGAGGAATTTAAAATGGAATTTTTTAATAAATTAGGAAAGAAAGCAACAGAAGCTTACAAAGTTACAGCAGACAAAACAGGAAAATTAGCAAAGGAAACAAAATTAAGAGTTAAAATCGCAGAATTAAGAACAGACATTACAAAAGCATATGAGGAAATAGGAAAAGAAGTTTATCAAAATCATTCTAAAGAACAAAAAGAAGATATTACAAATGTNNNNAAGAACAAAAAGAAGATATTACAAATGTGCTAGAAGAAAAATGTTCAAAAATTGATGATATAAACAATCAAATTGAAGAACTTTCTAAAGAATGTTTAAGTTTGAAAGATAAAAGACAATGCCCAAACTGCCATGCAGAAATTGATGTTAATGTAGACTTTTGCCCAAAATGTGGTGCAAAACAAGAAACACCTAAAGACTATACAGTAGAAGATGTAGAAAGTGAAACAGAAGAAACAGAAACTACTGAAAAATCTGAAGAAACAGAAAATTCTGATGAAGACAAATAGTTTTACCAAGGGTAGCGTTCATATAGGTATTTTATAAGAGAGTTAGCGTTTTTATCTGAAACTTGAATATAAACTCCATTATCAATAGAAACCCACATATCAATATCAAAATTATCATAATTATCAATAAAAGTACCAATAATTTCA
>CACWHO010000127.1 GCA_902760765.1 uncultured Eubacteriales bacterium
AAATATTACAGGCATTATTTATTATCTTCCAGTTGCTATTACTTGCCCACTATGTGAAGATGCTATAACATATGTATCTTTTCCAATTACTCTATAAAAGAAGTTTTTTAATTGTTGAGATATTGTCATATTAACATTGTTTACATTAACTGAAAATATATCTCCTTCTTTTAATATTATTTTTCCACTTGAATTTGAATTATCTTGTCCAAATCCAAGTTGGTCAAGTATTTGTGACGTATATATTGAATAATATGCATTTTCGCCTGGTTTTAAGTGACTTGAATCAGCTTCTACTGTTTTTCTTGCAGGATTTTCATCCTTTATTTTTATTTCTAATTGTACATTATATCTATTGCCGGTTGTTCCTAAATCTTTTATAAATTTTGTGTACATATCACTTGTTAAATATCCAAGAACTCGAACATCATTAACAAATTCATTTGTGGCAACATTTACAGTAAGTTGAGAGACATCGTCCCCTCTATCAGCAATTGTCATTAAAGGAAATATAAACATTAAAATAAAAGATATTACTATTCCTATTATTGATGTAAGTATATCATCCATTTAAATTTCCTCCTGAAATTGATTAATTTTGTGTTGCTGTTACCATTCCTGATTGAGTTGTTGATAATTTATATGTGTCACTTCCTACCATTGAATATAAGAAGTTCCTCATTTTTTGTCCAAGTGTAGTATTTGTATTTTTAGCTGTAACAGAAACAATATCTCCTTGTTTTAGATTATATACACCATTGTTTTCCAATTCTGATACAATTTGTGATGTATAATCAGATATATAATAATTTTCGCCTATTTTATCTTTTGCAGATTGTAATGTTTTCTTTCCTGGGTTGTCTCCAATTTTTTTAACTTCCATTGAAACATCATATGTATTACCTGTAGAACCTAATTGATTGATATATGAATCATATTCTTTCAATGTAATCTTTCCAGTAGTTTTAATTGTATTTACAAAGTCTGTTGTTAATTCTTCTACATTTGTATTTGAAACTGTATCTACTTTGCTTGATAAATTAACTAATGGAAATACAAGCATTAGAATAGCAGCTAAAAAAATTGCAACTACAGTTATTAATGTATCGTTCATATCTTTCTTCTCCTTTTAATTATTTTTGAAATGTATATGTTATTATTCTTTTTTTAACTTTATTTACATTTGGAACGTCAACATCATCTGATTGATAATATACACCTAAATGTTCTATTATTTTATATCCACTTGATTTAACATCATTAAGTTTTTCATATAATGATTTTGATGGCAAATTGATTCCAAAATCACTTTTAAATTTTGTTCCACCTGGGTCATTTGAATCAAAATCTCTATATAAAATTCCCCTTATAAATCTTTTCTTTTGTTCATTATTTGCTAATGAAACATTTCTTACATTTTCATTAATCTTTTGCTCTAAATCCAATGTATTTCTATAATATGTATCACCACTTGTTGTTGTAACACTGTAAAGATAATATTGTTCACCTGATGGCCAAACAAATACAATTTTGTAATTTTCAAGATATGCTCTAAAAACAGATGGTACTACTGTTTCTAATCCAACACTTCTTGTTCCATTCCCAACTTTGTAATAGTATAAATCACTGTCTTCATATTCTGTTTCTCTATCTTTATAAGTTAGTATAGTATCTGACGTACTTCTAACCTGTGTAAATGAAATCATGATAATAGAAAATGCTAGCATGAAAATCAATACTGCTCCAGCCATTTCTAGAGCCCTAGATGCATTCTCCATTATCACTCACCTCACTTTTATTTATTTTTTAAACAAGATTATTTTGTTGTTGCCTTTGTAATTTCAATTGCACCAACTCTACCAGTGCTATCTTGTACACATACAACTTTAAATAAACCTGTGTCTTTAAATCCTGAACCATAAACTGGACTTTTTGCTTCACCTTCACTATATTCTAGTTTAATATATGCACTTCCTGCTGTAGAAGGCGTTTCAGAAAATCTGCTACTATTTGATGGTGCTGCATTTATTGTAATGTAAGTATCATCTGATGCTTGGTCACTATGGTCATAAGCACTAACAGCTTCTACAAGTGATCTAACCTCTGAACCTTTTACTCTTGTTCCTCTACTTCCTTGTCTATATATTGCTATACCTATTGTTATAATTAAAATTGATATTAATATTGACCCTGCAATTATTAAGGCCTTTGACGCATTTTCCATATTATTTTCCTCCCTTGTAATTCTCTTTATATTATAAAAAATTTAAAAACATAATTAATTTGTTATTCTTGTTCAAATAACATATATTTTACTTTGTTTGTTTCTGTATGATATTTAATATCCACACATTTAAATTTTATTTCACCATAATATTGTAAAAAATTTTGTGTTCCATTATTATAAATTGTTTCCATATTATAAATATTGTCATTATCTGTAATCTTAATTTCAATCTTTATAGAATTAGTATCGTTTTCAATGTAGATTCCTTTTTTATTTTTTGATACTTCATTTTTTTCGTTATTATCTACTGCCATATTTATTATTGTTACAAGTTCACTACCAGTAATATCTTTATTAAGATGTTTTTCATATTTAAGATTAGAAATTTTAGAGTTTTTATACATGTTTTTATAATTTAAATACATATATGAAATCCCACAAATTATAATTACAAATATAAATGAAATTATTGCAAACCTTTTCATATCCAATTCCTTTAAATTATAATACTTTCTTAATTTTTTTTCAATACTTTTGTCCAAAATTTATATATAAAATCTTTATTTGTCATTTAATTAAATTTATTTTATCTTAATTGGTGAAATGTGATTTTAATTACTTTTCCTAAATCATTATATTCAATATTACCTGTTGTTAAAATAAATTGTTTTAAATTTCCACTACTGTCACTTCCATATGAATTTAATAAATCACTTTGTGAAAATCCTATAATATTTTTACTATCAATAAATACTTTGATTTCGTTTTTTTCAGGGTCATTGTAAGTATTACTTTTTTGTTCATCTTCTGATATTTCATAATAATTATTATTTTCTTTAGCATATCCTAAAATTGTAATAATATCATATACTGTAAGCACTTTTTTCTCATCACTATCACTAGATGTTGCATATGATGTGTATTTTGAATTTGCATTTACTATTCTTTGTTGTTCAATCTGCTTTGATATGTCTCTGGACTTTGAGCCCAAATCTACAATTAAATATGCACCCAGTGTTAATATTAATACTCCAATTAGAATTCCAGCTGCCATAGTTATTGCTCTTGATGCATTTTCCATAATTCACCTCTAATTATAAAATTTTAAATATATATTTTGTACTTGTCCATTTTCTGCATATTCAGTGTCTTGTGCTTTTACAAATGTTGATGAAACAAATTCTTTATATTCTGTATATTCAACAATTGTTTTTTTGGTTAATTCTCCACTATATTTCCAGGCAGTTCTTGCAGTATATTTTTTTGAATTGTATTCATAAAGTGATTCTCCAATTAGCTCCTGAATTTTTGCATCAGATTCTGTTGCATAATTTTTTTGGTATATCTTTGATGCAATTTCTAAAGCGTTTTTATCATTTACTTGAAAATTTCTAAATAAGCTATAAATGCTATTTACTCCTGCTGTGCTATCTGATTTTATAATAATTTGTCCATATCTATTTATATTACTACCAAATAAATCATTTTCATCATACCCATATCTTTTTCTAAAACCTTGTGTACTTCCATTGTTTTCAGCAGTATTACCCATATTAGAAATTGTTATTGTCATTACAACATTATAGTCAATAGATTTTCCACTATTTGTTGTTCCATTTTCTGTATTTATAATACTTTTTTGATTATATTCATTTAATTTATTTACAAGTGTAACAACATCTGCTCCTGATATTCCATCATCATCTGAAACTATATATCTATTAAAATCATTGTTAAATTTTGCAATTTGTTCAACTCTTACTTCTTCATCTTTCCTTTGTTGATATGAACTTATTTGATTATTCATAATAGCAAATAATGTAATAATCATAATTGCAATTAGTGTTGAACCTGCAATTATAAGAGCCTTTGAAGCATTTTCCATAATCAAATTCCTTTATAAAATTTTAGGTTTTTATGGGTAAGCCTATAAACCATCTATTTAAGTATCCAACAAATAAGCAAACCATAGGTGCGAAACCTATTACTTTACCAATTCTTGCTTTTCTATCTATTAATCTTGCATTTGACTCTTTTCTCTTGTCTCTATAATATTCTCTTTCTGAGTCCAATTCATCAAATGCATCTTTAATTGGTATTTTCTCAACTGCTGCTTGTAAGCTTTCTACTATTCTAATTAATGGCATATAAGAAATGTCTTGTTTAAGTTCTTCTAATGCTTCCCATGGTCCAGATTCATAGTTGTTAAGACATTTTGTAATTTGGCTCTTAAATATGTTTGAATATCTTTCAAGCCATTCCAAAATCATCTCAACATTAACTCTTTCGATTCTCATTAGCATTAAAATAATTGTTTGATATTGCATTACTTCATCTTCCATTTCTAGTTTTCTCATTCTAGCTTGGAATTTTAATAACCATATTTGTGATTCATATCCAGCAATCATAAATACAAATGCTAGTAAAAATTCGAACCATTTAAAATATTCTGAATTTACTATCTTTAATTTATTTGAGATTCTTGTTACTGCTGTTGCAACTTCATCATCACTTAAATCTTAATATTACATTATCATTTTTAGTAGTTTCCATTGCTTTTTCTTCTGCTTTACCAGTTGTTTCTTCCATTAAGTTGTAATCTGTAGAAGGTTGTGTATATACATAGCTTATTGCAACATGGTGCAAATAGAAAAATATTCCTAATGATACAACAAATGCAGCAACTGCTATACATATTCTATTAATATATACCCACTCCATTTTTAGTGGTGATGCAGCATCTTTTAATAGTTGTTGTAATTTTCTATATTCTCTTGAGCCATCTTTTGGTAAAAACAAATCTATTATTTTCTTGAAGAATTTATTTTTATAAATTTTTGCTTGCCAAGGATTATCTGTATTTCCTGAATTGCCATTTGTTGAGCTATTATCTTTTAATTTTCTAACTAATATGTAAGATACAAATGTTAATATTAATATTAATATTTGTACTATTGAACCTGGGTACCAACTTTTAACAAATGAGAAGTTTGATACTGCCCAGTTTTTAAGTGGTTCAAGGAATAGTACAGGAACAATTGAAATAAGTGATAAACTTCTAAATGTGTAATTTAATTTATCTCTTTTCAATATTTCTAGTTGCATTTCCTGTGTTATATTATCAACATTTTTTAAATATAATGAGCCACCATCAACTTTTCTATCTCCAAATTCCTTGGTTAGATATGAAACTCCTGCGAATTCCTTTAGAAAGTTATTTGGTGCAACATCATAGTATTTTTCAAGTTCATTTTCTGGGTCATCTGAAATTAATATTTCATAAATTTTTTCGCCCTGTCTTGAAATTTCTTTTTCATCATCTTGTGAAACTTGGTATATTGCTTCTTCTACCATGTTGTATTCATGGTATGCATGTCTGATTTCTGAAAAGAAATCAATTTGCTGTAAAAGTAATTCATCATCTTTTTTATCAACAGAACCA
>CACWHO010000128.1 GCA_902760765.1 uncultured Eubacteriales bacterium
TTTCTTTTTGCTATTTTTGTTAGATTTATTTTTTTGAAATGCTTTTGGTATTTCTTCTTCTATTTCTTCATTTTTACTATGTTTTCCACTCATTTTAACCATCCCTTAATATGAATTTTGTGTTTTATTTGATGCCCATCTTAACATTTTTATGTCATTATATTTTTTTAAAACTTCTTTGTATTTATCATATTCTTCATCCCACAATTCTTCTGGTATTTTGTCAAATGCACAGAATATTTTTTCTGCTTGTTCTAAATAAACTACTTGTTCTTGTGGTGACATTCTTTCATATTGTTTTGCAAATATATATAATTTATCTAGTGTTTCATTTGCTTCAATAAATTCCCAAAAGTCTCTTACTTTTATTCCTGTGAGCCTTAATTGTGTAACTGCATACATTACTAGTGCAAATATTGTAAATACTAATAAATATATAGCATATAATAATTTTTTCATATTTTTCTCTTTCTTTTATCTATTGTTTATGTATTTTAATGTGTATTACTCTTTCTTTCTTGTTTTATGTTTGTTTTTGTTTTCAAATGTTTATTTACTTTCTGTTTTTTTGGTCTTCTAGCTTTTTTTCATCTTTTATTATTGTTTCTATTATGTCTATTGTTTTTTCCAAGTCATCATTTTTTAGTACATAATCATATAAATCTAATTTAGATTCTTCATATTCAAGTCTTCCAAGTCTTGCTTCTATTGCTTCTTCACTTAAGCCGTCTCCTCTATTTACTAGTCTTCTTTTTAATTCTTCCTTGCTAACTCTTAAAAATATTGTAACCAGCTTTGTTTCATTGCTTAACAATTTAATTAAGTTTTCTGTTCCATTTACTTCTATGTCTTTTACAATTATTTTTCCACTTTGTATTTTTTCATTTAGTAGTTTTCTTGATGTTCCATAATAATTTCCATGGTGAAGGTCATATTCATATAGTTCTCCATTTTCAATTTTCTTTTTAAACTCTTCTTTTGATATAAAGTGGTATTGTACTCCTTCTTGTTCTCCTTTTCTTGGTTCTCTTGAAGTAAAAGATGGAAGTGATACAACATCTTCCATTCTTTCTATTAGTTGATTTTTTATTGTATCTTTTCCTGCTCCTGATACACCAGATAATATTACTAACATTTCATCTTTTCTTATAATTTTTACTTTTCCAAGTGCAATTTCATTTGCTGCTATTGTAACAGGAGATTTTGAATCTATATTAAAAAATGGTAATGCTCCCATTGCAAGTTGTCTTGCTCTTTTTGATGTAGCTATTACAAGCTCATATCTGTTTGTTGTTTTTTTTAATAACTCTGTAACTGTAGGTTTTACTATCATTTAAATTTCCTCCATAAATAAATTGTTTTATTATTGTGTATTTTAATATTAAACAATTATTTAAATTGTATTTACTATTAATATCACACAATTATTTTTCACTTTCTTCTTGCATTAATTCTGTTATATCTTTGTCTAATCTTCCAGCCACTGTTTCTGGGTTTACAGCTGACATTATAATATGTCCAGAATCTGTTATTATTATTGCTCTTGTTTTTCTTCCACATGTTGCATCAATTGCCATTTTATTATCTTTTGCCTCTTGTACCATTCTTTTTATTGGTGCTGCATCTGGTCCAATTATTGCAATAATTCTATCTGCTGAAACTATATTTCCAAAGCCAATATTTACTAACTTCATGTAATCAAATCCTTCCATTAATCTGTTTACTAAACTATTTTACTACTTTTTTTCAATAAAGTCTAGTCTTTTTTTGTTGTATCTTCATGTTTTGTTGTTTTAGTTTCTTTTTTTACGTTTTCTTTTTTTGTTATTTTCTTTTTTGTTGCTTTCTTTTTTATTGGCTCATCTTTTACAATTTCTTTTATATCACTTAATTTATCTAAGTCTTCTTTTTTCCCTTTTGTATAAATAACTATTGCTTTAAGTATATAGTAAATTGCAAATACGTATGAACTTGTTAATAAATAATTTTGGAATGATAAATTAAATTTTTCTGTTATGTATCTTACTGAAAGTGAATGTATTGATAAAACTAGCATTTCAATTCCTTGTACTGCTAAATCTCCACTATCTTTTTTATATGCTTTTTCAAATAAAAATATTGTGATAAATAAAAATGCCATTGTTATTAAATCTATTAGTGCATCACATACATTTTTTTCTACTTTTGCATAAAGCAAATTAAAAGCAAAAAAGTAAGCTATAATTATTATTGCTTTTATTATATTAAAATATATTTCATTTATATATTTATCTTTTAATTCTTTTCCCATCTTTTTATCCTCTTTTATTCTTTGGTTTTTTGATTGCATTTAATACTATTTAATTTTCAAAAATGCTAGCTTTAAATATGCAATTTACTTATATTTTATTTTAACTTTCTAGTTCATACATTATTATGCTTATCATATTTAATGCGACTGTTTCTGTCCTTAGAATCCTTTTTCCAAGTGTAATCATTTTGCACCCATTTTGTTGTAATGTTTCTACATCTTTTGGTTCTAATCCACCTTCTGGTCCTATTACAATTCCTATTTTTATTTTTTTATTTTCAATTTTACAATTTAAATCATTTAGTTTTTCGTCACTTAATCTTGAAGTGTCCTGTTTTGATTCATATTGTTTTGATTCATTAAATTTTATTTTTAATTTTTGTAGTTCATTTTTTAATGCATTTTCTTTTTCATTTTCATATGCCACAAGTACAGCATCATACTGCGGTAATAATTCACAAATTTTATTAATGTTTATTACATTATTTATTTTTGGAATTGTGTCTCTACCACTTTGTTTTGCTGCGCTTTCTGATATTTTTTGCCATCTTTCTATTTTTTTTGCTTTGTCTTTTTCATTTAATTTAACAACACACCTTTTCATCGCTACTGGTGTTATCTCATTTGCTCCAAGTTCTACTGATTTTTGGATTATAAGTTCCATCTTATCAAATTTAGGTAGTCCTTGAAAAACATTTATATGTACATTAGATTCTGATGTTTCTTGTATTTCTTTAAATATTGTACATTCTATGCTTGCTTCATTTATTTTAGAAATACCACAAATGTAATTTTGATTTGTATCTATGTTACATATTTTTATGTTATCATCAATATCTAATCTTAAGACTTTTTTGATGTGTTCTACATCTTGTCCAATTATTTGTATTTTGTTTTCTTTTATTTGGTCATTTTTTACAAAAAATTTTGGCATTTTTATTCCTCATTATT
>CACWHO010000129.1 GCA_902760765.1 uncultured Eubacteriales bacterium
GAGGAAAGTAGATATAATAACCCCAATTCACAAAAGCCAGAATTACCAAAAGATTTTGAATTTTTACCAGTAAATAGAAGTATTGTTATAAAGAAAGAAAAAGAAAATAAAGAAAAGTATATGGACTTATTATTAGAAGCAGATCCAGAAAAGGAACTAGTAGAGAAATATTTAAAAGATGGAGAATTATTTGTATTAACATATAATGATGATGTAGCCTGTGTTGCAGTTGTAACAAAGATAGATGAAAAAACGTGTGAATTAAAAAATATAGCAATCACTGAAAAATATCGAGGAAAAGGCTATGGGAAAAAAATGGTAAAATACTTATTTGATAATTACAAACTAAAATATGAAAAAATGATAGTAGGAACAACTGAAAATAATATTCCTTTTTATGTAAAAGTAGGATTTGATAATTATTATAAAACTATAAAAAATTTCTTTATTGATAATTATAAAAAAGAGATAATAGACGGAGATTTACATTGTATAGATATGTATTATTATTCAAAAGATTTAAAAAGTTGAGGGATGATAAAAAATGAAAAGATTAAAACTTTCACAGACGGAATTGGTAAAAAATGAGGATAATATACTGGGAAATTTTACATCAGTTAGAGGAGAATATTATATTCCAGATATAGGCAAAACTGGGTTTTATAAATTAAATGGATGCATGCTTGATGCAAGAGATGATGAAGATTTAAGAGAATTACTTGCAGCAAGATTGATGGATCGAATAGGATTTTTACATTCAGATATTATACTTGCAACTGATGAAAACGGACAGAATGGTTGTTTATCTGTCAATATATTAAATGAAAATGAGGAATTTGTTGAACCGAGTAAAAAAGGAATACAATATAGAGCAATAAATAATATAGATGACTTTATAAATTGGGATTTAGAGCAAATATCGTCAATTCCAGGCATAAATTCTGAAGATTTAAGAATGAGAAAAGAATATTTGCTAAAGTATTTATTAATATCTGCCTTTATATCAAATACTGATATAAAAATGGATAATATGATGATAATAAAAAATAATCGTACGGGAATTTTCAGAAATCCTGAATATTATGATATGGGAATTGCTTTTATTGAAAACAATGATAGAAGGTTTTTTTCAAAATATTCCTCTAATCAAGTTATTCAATATTTGTATGAAACATATCCATCGCAAATCGTACCTTTTGGAAAAATAATTGAAGAAAAACTTAATCAGGATTTTATTGAATCCTTGCTAAAAGAAGAGGCATTTGATGGCTTTTCATCCGAAAATAAAAAAATAATAAAAAATCAATTATTTGATAGAATTGACTATGTTAAGCAATTAAATACTAGAGGGGAAAATAATTTTATATTTCCAACAAATGAGATTCATGAAATATCTAAAGAAATACCTTTAACAGTTAGAGATAGAGTTGCAGTATTTATGTGTAAAATTAAAAATAAAATTTTTGGGAGAGATAGAGATGAATAATTTTGCCATATATGATGAATTACAATATAAAAGGGCACTAAAAGAATTACTAGTTATTTTGAAATATATACCTAAAACTGATTATGAAAAAATACCAGAAGATGTGTTAAAAATGATTAATATCAATGCAGAACATACTTATAATTTTTATGTGGATGAAGAAAAGAGTATAAAAGATCAAAAAATTTCAGAACTAACAAAAGCAATGCTAGAAAATTTTTATAGAGATTATTGGGTTACTGATATTGAGAAAAATAAAATAGTACAGGAAGAAAATATAAAAAGAAAAGAAATAGAAGAACAAAAGAGAAATAAGTATAATCCTGAATATATTTTTGAAAATAATAAGAAGAATTTAAATTTTAATCATGAAACAAAAGAGGAAATATCTTTAATAAATGTACAAGAAGAAAAATGGATTCAAAAAATATATGCATTTATAAAGAGAATAATTAGCAGATAAAAATAGGAGGTTATATATTATAACCGCAGTTTTTCGAAAATACCTAAAAATAAAAGGTTTTATAAAATTAGAAAAAATATTACAGTACCAATACCTATAAAGCTTTGAAAGTATAAAAGACTGTAATCAAAAGAATTTCATAAATTTATCATAATGAAGAATTACATACGC
>CACWHO010000130.1 GCA_902760765.1 uncultured Eubacteriales bacterium
TTCCACATATTCCGCACTTCGGTGGAAATAAAATATTTAATATTTGTTCTGTTATGAATTTTACCTCTTTTCTTTATGTTTTAAATTCTATAACTTTGGGGTTTTACAACTAAAATCTATCGTGTATTTTAATATTTTTATGTTCTAAATTAGATTTTTACTCTTCGAATACCTTTCTTAACTTATATTCTAGTCCTGTGTTTCTTTTTTTGCTATCAACATTATTTACCATAAAATCAACTATTCTTTCACTTCCAATTATTATTAATAATTTTTTTGCTCTCGTGATTCCAGTATATAATAAATTTCTTGTAAGTAACATTGGAGAAGATTGTGGTGCTAGCATAATTACAACATCAAATTCACTTCCGTTGTGCCTTATGTATTGTTATTGCATAACTATGTTCAATTTGGTCAAGTTCGTTATATTCATACCAAGCTACTTTTTGGTCATCAAATTTTATTTCTATTGCCTTTTGCTTTTCATTTATTTTTGTGATAGTGCCCATTTCTCCATTGAAAACACCCATACCCGTTTCCGTTTTTTTACTTTCTTTGTCTTTTCTTTCCCAAGTTATATCATAATTATTTTTTATTTGCATTATTCTATCTCCAACTCTATAAATTGCTCCGCCCATTGTTTTTTCCGGTGAATCATCTATATTGGGATTAAGTACATTTTGTAACTGTTTATTTAATTCTCTTGAACCTAATGGTCCCCTTTTTGTTGGTGTTAATACTTGTATATTATCAAAGAAATCATAATTTCCATAATTTTTTAATCTACCTGTTGAAAGGCTTATAACTTCTTGTAATACTTTATCTGCATTATTTTGCTTTATAAAAAAGAAATCATCATTTGTATCATCTTCTAGTTCTTCCTTTTTTATAAATCCTAGCCCATTATTAACTCTATGTGCGTTTAATATGATTTTACTTTTTGCTGCTTGTCTAAAAATTTTGTCTAATTTTACAGTACTTATGGTTTCTGAATTTATTAAATCTTTTAAAACAGAACCTGGTCCTACAGATGCAAGCTGGTCAACATCTCCAACTAATATAAGTTTTGTTCCTTGAAATACACAATTTAATAAATAATTAATTAAAAACATGTCCACCATTGACATTTCATCAACAACTATTAAATCTGCATCTATTGGTTCTCCTTTATGTTCTTTATGTCTTATATAAACGCCATCATCATCCAATTTTCCAATTCCAAGTAATCTATGTAATGTTGATGCCTCTTTCCCTGTTGCTTCTGTCATTTTTTTTGCTGCTCTTCCTGTTGGTGCAGCTAATACAACTTTTTTATTTCTTTTTTCATATATATCTATAATTGTTTTTATGATTGTTGTCTTTCCAGTTCCTGGCCCACCTGTAATTATTGTTACATTATTCTTATTAATTGTTCTTATTGCTTCTTTTTGTTTTTCTGATAATTCAATATCTGCATTTTTTTCTACAATTTGTAACTCTGTATCTATATTTTTTATTTCTTTCATATTTGGTGCAGTATCAAGCATTGCAATCCTTACAGCAATTTCTTTTTCAGTTTGGTAAAAATTATCTAAATATACCCAAGTCTCTTTATCTCTATCTTCTAAAACAATTTCACCTTTTGCTTTTAAACTAATTAATCCGTCTTCAATGTTTTCTGATTGAACATCTAAAATTGATACTACATATTCAATCAAATTCTTCTCTAGCACACAGCTATGTCCATTATATGTTGCTTGAATTAATGCATATTTAATACCACTTTCTATTCTTTTGCTATTATCATATGCAATTCCTGATTCTAATGCCATTTGGTCAATTTGTTTAAAATCTATGCCTCTTGAAATGTCTATTAGTATATATGGGTTTTCTTCTATTTTTTCAATAGCATCTATTCCTAATTCATCATAAACCTTTTTTGCATTTTCTGCTCCAATTCCGAATTTTCCAAGTGAACTTACAATTTGCCATAATTCCCAATTTTCATTAAAACTTTCAGATATTTCTATTGCTTTATCTTTTGATATTCCTTTAATTTCTGCCAATTTTTCAGGTTCAAATTTAAATATATTTAATGTATCATTTCCAAACCTATTTATAATTTTCTTTGCTGTTGC
>CACWHO010000131.1:0-399 GCA_902760765.1 uncultured Eubacteriales bacterium
TAAAAGTATATGGAATACCAGGTAGAGCAAGATTATTTGAAGTTGTAAAAAAAGTAAATGAAATAAACTTTGAAAGAAAATGTAAAGCAATTAATCACCAATTTACAGGAAAATCATATAATTCAGATGAATTAAATAAAAATCCAGGTTTAGAATTAGACTATATAATAGCACCACCAAGAATGTCATTATATATGAAATATAGCAAACAAATATATAGTATATATTTAAAATATATTGCAAGCGAAGATATTTTTCCATATTCTGTAGATGAGGTATTTTGTGATATTACAAAATACCTAAAAAAAGAAAAAATGGAACCAAAAGAATTTGTTGCAATGATGATAAAAGATGTTTATGAAACTACTGGAATAACAGCAACAGCTGGAATTGGAACAA
>CACWHO010000131.1:418-2535 GCA_902760765.1 uncultured Eubacteriales bacterium
TATAGAAAGAACTTTTGGAATCATAAACCAATTACTGATTTTTGGAGAGTTGGAAAAGGAACAGCAAAAAAACTTGAAAAATATGGTATATATACAATGGGGGACGTTGCAAGATGCTCAGAAAAAAATGAAGAATTATTATATAAGCTATTTGGAATAAATGCAGAATTTTTAATTGACCATGCTTGGGGTTATGAACCATG
The DNA here is from genome assembly GCA_902760765.1 of uncultured Eubacteriales bacterium. Lineage (GTDB taxonomy): Bacteria > Bacillota > Clostridia > TANB77 > CAG-508 > CAG-269. The sequence continues at coordinate 622 of CACWHO010000131.1, forward strand.
TACAGTAAAAGATATAAAAAATCTAAAACCTTCTAGAAAAAGCATAAGTTTAGGACAAGTATTACATTGTCCATACAATTATGAACAAACAGAATTAATTGTAAAAGAAATGACAGATTTGTTAGTATTAGATTTAGTCAAAAAAAATTTGGTTACAAATCAAATAATACTAACAATTGGATATGATATTGAAAATCTTATTAATGAAAAAATAAGTAATTCATATGATGGAGAAATAACAATAGATAGATATGGAAGAAGTGTTCCAAAACATGCACATGGAACAATCAATCTAGAAGAAAAAACGTCATCAACCAAAATAATAATGGAAGCAACAGAAAAATTATATGAAAAAATAATAAACAAAAATTTGTTAGTAAGAAGAATATATGTTGTTGCAAACAATGTAGTAGATAAATCTGAAATTAACGGGCAAAATAAACAAATAAGTCTATTTACAGATATAGACAAACAGAAAAATGAAAATATTAAAACCAAAAAAGAAAATAATTTGCAACAAGCTATTATTGAAATAAAAAATAAGTATGGGAAAAATGCAATTCTAAAAGGGATGAACCTAGAAAAAGATGGTACTACGATTCAAAGGAATAAACAAATTGGAGGACATAGTGAATAAAATTATATTGAGTATTAAAGAATAATTATGAAACGATAAGTTTTTTAGGAGGAGAAGTTATGGATAATTACGAAGATATAATAAATTTACCACACCATATTTCAAAAACACATCCTAGATTAAGTATTGAGCAAAGAGCTGCACAGTTTGCACCATTTGCAGCACTTACAGGATATGAAGATGAAATTAATCTTGCAGATATTGAGAATATGGAAAAATATGATAATATTGTATAATAGAATATTAGTACTTTTATATACAAAAAATATTTGACAAATATAAAAACATTTGTTATAATAAAGTTGCTAGCGAGAGATCAAATGAACAAAAAGTTATGTACGAAGATATGAATGTCGGTTCATATCTTCTTTTTTATAAAAAAACTAGGTAGCTGTCGGACTACCTAGCTTTGACTATTTCTAGTCTTGTTTGTCTTGGTCGTTATTTTTATTGTAGCTCAAAAGCAACAATAAAATCAAACGCCAAATCAAATCAAACGAACTCATGATGTTATGTACCTCCTTCCTTCGAGGAGTCACCAATTGCTTGGTGCTAAAGTATTATATAATAAATGACAAAGAATTACAATAATTAAAATAATAAAATAAAAATATTTCTGTGAATGCTCTAGAGAAAATTATAAATTTTACATAAAAAAATTACCATATTTAAACACTCAAAAAAGGCAACTTTTAAAAAGTGTGAATATGATAATACTTTTGGCTGGACTGGCTAGATTCGAACTAGCGCATGCCAGAGTCAAAGTCTGGTGCCTTACCACTTGGCTACAGTCCAATGTAAATTAAATGGGGTGGAAGATGGGATTCGAACCCACGGCCTCCAGTGCCACAAACTGGCGCTCTAACCAACTGCGCTACATCCACCATGGATTTAATCGTTTTCCTAACGCCTATTAATTGTACCGCATTTAAGCATATTTTGTCAAGACTATTTTTAAAATATTTTATTGATATAAATTTACATAAAAAAGAGATATATCTGCGAATATATCTCATGCAACTTCGTGTCTTCAAACGAAGTGCTAATTAATGTTATTATAACATTAATTATATTTTACGTCAAATATTTTTCTTATATATTTCACATATAAAATAAATTTAAAATTTATTTAAATGTCTATAAAATTTTAGTGGACAAAAATATAAAATTGTGCTAATATAAATTAGTACAATTTTATATTGGGGTATCGCCAAGTGGTAAGGCATCGGACTCTGACTCCGACATTTCCTGTGTTCGAATCACAGTACCCCAGCCAA
>CACWHO010000132.1 GCA_902760765.1 uncultured Eubacteriales bacterium
TGGGGTAAAGACAAGTATAATTCAAGCAGTAGAAGCTGCTACTGGACTTCCAACACATAAAATTCAAGTGTTTGAAATGAATAAATAAAAGTTTATTTTATGAAAAGCCTGGCTTTGTAAGAGTCTAAATTTTATACAAGGAGAAAAATATAAAAATGAAAGTTATAAAGAAAAATCAAATAATAATTTATACAATAGCATTAATGCTTGTTGTTGCAGGATATTTAAATTTCAAGACAAATGGTGATTTAAGTTCTGCAGTAAAAACTTCTAGTTCAGAAGAAGAGTTAATAGCTTCAAATGTTGGTGATGCTGAACTTGTAAGTAGTAAAGCATATACAAATAATGAAACTCAAAATGTGGAATCAAGTGAAAATATAGTAGAAAATACAGTTGAAACAAATAGTAAAGTAGAAAGTGAAAATGAAAGATATTTTTCTGAGTCAAAACTAGAAAGAGATTCAATGTATTCACAAATGATTGAATCATATGAAAAGATTTTAAATAGTGGAAATTCATTAGAAACTCAAAAACAATCTGCACAAGACGAAATTGCAAAAATTAATGAAACAAAAAACAGCATTATGATATGTGAAAATTTAATAAAAACAAAAGGATTTAAGAATGTTGTTATATTTGTGAATAATAATAGTATAAGCGTTATTGTTGAAGATGAACAATTAAATTCTGATAAAGTAGCACAAATTCAAAATATTATTTGTAGAGAAATGAGTGCAAAGACTGAAAATATACATATTTCAAGTAAATAAAAAATTAACATGGCTAAGATTTATTAGCCATGTTTCTGACATATCTTCCAAGTTCTTCATCAGTAAAATCTAATATCTTAATTAGTTTTTTAAGAACATCTCTTCTTGGAAAAGAAACTTCATTATCAATTCTTACATATTGGCGTAAGCTTATACCAAGCATATCTGCCATATTTTCTTGTGTTAAATGTTTAGAAAATCTTTTATTTTTAATCATTATAATCACCTTAATAAAATTAACTTAATAGTTTAAGAAATTAATCTATAACTAAATCATAAATCTCTTTTATCATACTTAACATTAAATTTGTATTGACACTTTATGTCCTATTGCTTAAATATAATTTAATATTGCATAATTGCTCATTTTATGATAGTATAATGTAGTGAAAATTCATTTATTAATAACACAATTGGGGGTACAAAAATGAATGATAAAATTGTAATAAAAGGGGCAAAAGAACATAACCTTAAAAACATAAATATAGAAATACCAAGAAATAAAATGGTTGTTATAACAGGGCTTTCAGGCTCTGGAAAATCATCACTTGCATTTGACACACTTTATGCAGAAGGACAAAGAAGATATGTTGAAAGTTTATCATCATATGCAAGGCAATTCCTTGGAATAATGGAAAAGCCGGATGTTGAATCAATAGAAGGTTTATCACCAGCAATTTCAATTGACCAAAAAACAACATCCAAAAATCCACGTTCTACAGTAGGTACGGTTACAGAAATATATGATTATATACGTTTATTATATGCAAATATAGGAATTCCATACTGCCCAAATTGTGGAACTAAAATTGAAAAACAATCAATTGACCAAATTATTGATAACATAATGAAATTAGAAGAAGGAACTAGAATTCAAATTTTAGCACCAGTAGTTAGAGGTAAAAAAGGAGAATTTGTAAAACAATTAGAAGATTATCAAAAAGATGGATTTGTAAGAGCAAGAGTTGATGGTGAAGTTTATGATTTATCAGATGAAATCAAACTAACCAAAACTAAAAAACATAATATAGAATTAGTTGTTGATAGATTAGTAATAAAACCAGAAATAAGAAGTAGACTAACAGAATCTGTAGAAGTAGCTTTAAAACATGCAGAAAACCTAGTTGTAGTTGATATATTTGAAAAAGACAAAGAAAAAGAAGTATTATATAGTGCAAATTATGCATGTCCAACTTGTGGATTCAGCTTTCCAGAAATAACGCCAAGAATGTTTTCATTTAATAATCCATATGGTGCATGTCCAACATGTATGGGAATTGGATATTTAATGAAAATGGATGAAGATTTAATAATACCAGATAAAAACAAAACACTATATGATGGTTGATGGTGTAAAAGCATTTGGTGCAAGTGTTATGAAGCGTGGAGACACTATGGCAAAAATGTATTTTGAAAGTATTGCAAAACATTATGGTGTTGATATAAAAGTACCAATAAAAAAATTACCAAGATGGTTTTTGGAAAAAATCTTATATGGTACAGGTGATGAAGAAATAAATTTTGAATATACAAGTAGTGTTGGAACAAGAAAATTTACAGCTCCATTTGAAGGTGTATTACCAACATTAGATAGAAGACATAGTGAAACAAAATCACAAGGAATGAGAACATTTTATGAAATGTATATGACATGGAGCTCGTTTAAAAAAGGAAATTTTATCTATTAAAATAAATGGAAAAAATATCAATGAATTAACAGACATGTCAATAAAATCAATGAAAGAATTTTTAAACAATTTAATTTTAACAGATAAAGAAAAAATGATTGCAGATTTAGTTTTAAAAGAAATTGATAAAAGACTTCAATTTTTAATAGATGTAGGACTTGAATATCTTACACTTTCAAGAAGTGCTGGAACACTTTCTGGTGGTGAATCACAAAGAATTCGTCTTGCAACACAAATTGGTTCAGGACTTACAGGGGTTATGTACATTTTAGATGAGCCAAGTATTGGTTTACATCAAAGAGATAATGATAAACTAATTGCAACACTAAAAAAATTAAGAGATTTAGGAAATACACTAATTGTTGTAGAACATGATGAAGACACAATGTATGCAGCAGACCAAATAATTGATATTGGACCAGGTGCTGGAGT
>CACWHO010000133.1:0-765 GCA_902760765.1 uncultured Eubacteriales bacterium
CACATTATAAACTAGTGCCAATTGTATAGGTAATTGACATGCAAATTTTCTGATAATGAATTGCTGTTAGTGGCTCTAGCACAAGACACAATATTCGGGGCTATAAACTTACCTATACGTTTATTTTCCTGAATTTTAAATCCATTTTAATAATTTATTTGCTGTTCGTGTCTATGTTTCATAGTATAACACAATGTGTCATTTGTGTCAATAGCATTTTTAAAATTATTAGCATAATTATTGATTCATTCTGGTATTTAATCTTACTCTATTTTTAAATCGTTTATTTCTTTTTTACTTTTTTATTATTTGTTACTTCACCATCTGGCGTTTGAATCTTTCCATATTGTCCACCCCATTTATATAATGTTGCACTTTCTATTTTTAATTACAATATTTCATTATTTCCATCTGCAATAAAAGTTAAAAAAACGTGCTAGCATACGCTATTATTAGAAAAATTGAATTATAAGAGTTATAGTTTCCTTTTCAATTTTGACATGTTATAATCCCAGGATGTCAACTTTGGTTACTTTTGTCCCCAATGTGTCCCCAAGATTTTTAATTTTGTATATTAAATTGACTAAAAGTTCACTCAATATATCGTTTTGATATATGTATATTAATTTTATAAAATTGGAGGATTTTCTTTAAAATAATTCTACAATTTTTCTATTAATTTTATATAAAAAGAAAAAGAATGGATTTCTAAAATCCACTCTTTTCAAGCACCGTCCGAAGACTTCTGCCTCTTTCCTTATATAT
>CACWHO010000133.1:801-3304 GCA_902760765.1 uncultured Eubacteriales bacterium
TCAAATGTTGATATAAGATTTCCAAATTCTCCTAATGTTATTATTTCAAATACACCCCATATGAATATTCTTTTTATTATCGCTAACAAAAATGTCATCTGCATTTTAAAGCACTCAAATACACTCGGCACTACTAGCAGAACGTATGTAAAAACGTATTTAAAATCTATGTTAATCATCTATCTAAGCTAGGGCCATCTTTTTGGTCTTGTCTTATCTGTATTTTTTCTGTTTGTCGACTTTTTCTATTTTTAGCTAATTCTTCTGGTGAAACTCTTAAGCTTTCTAAAAATGCATTTCTTGAATTTGATTTAGTACTTGATTCTTCTCTAATATTTTGGGTAGCTTCTGGAAGCAATTTTGTATCTTGCTTTTTGCCAATGTTTTTTATTTTATTTGCAATTTTTGAGAAATAATTTAGTAATGCATTACTCTTATTTTTAATAAGATTTTCTCGAAAATCTTTCTCTTCTCCATTTTTATTTACCATTGTACAATCCATATTTGGAAACCAACTTAAAGAATCACTTATTCCCCATCCAGTAAATGCTTTTACACCATACTTCTTTGCACATTCAAAAACCGTGTTCCATATAACAGCATGTTTAGAAGTGTCATTTGGATCATATTCTAATGGTCTGCCAAATTTATCTCTACCTGGTACTACATCCATTTCTGTTACTTGAATTTCGATTCCATATTTTTTTGATATTTTTCCGAAATCTTTATAAATTTGTTTGATTTGTTTCGGGGTCATCGTTAAATTATAATGAGATTGTAAACCTATTCCATCAAGTAAAATTCCACATTCTGGATGCTCTTTTTCATACTGTTTAATGTTTTCTATAACTTTAATAATTGCTGCACGTTTTTCAGGATGCTGTTCTCCAAATTCATTATAAAATAGTTTTGTACCTTCTGGTAAATTTTCTCTTGCTAATTTTAATACTTCTATATAATAATCTTTTCCTAAATATTCAAACCATTTAGAATGTCTTAATCCATCTTTTCTTTCGTCATTAGTAGGACAATCTTTATTGTTAGGGTCGGTTATTTCCATTTGTGGAACTATTTCATTTAAGACATCCCAACAATAACAATTTGGATAATGCTCACCCATAGTTCTCATATATTCGGCCAAGAAACTTTTTGTTAACTCTTTTCTTTTATTAAAAAACTCTTCAGGATTATTTTCTCGATCAGACTCCAAATCACCATCATAATGATCTTGAATATATTCATCTAAAACTTGTGGTTCATGATTATGCCAAACTAACGTATGACCTCTCATTGCTTTTCCGTGAGACATTGCATAATCATATACTTTATCAGCTAAATTAAATCTATAATCTATTCTATGTTCTTCCCTATTATATCCACCAAGTATTCCAGTCATTTTCATTTCAGCTTCACAAGTAAATGATGATAATTCTCTATCAACATATTCTTTTGTCTTAACCAAATCTTCATAAGACATTACATCTATATCGCCAAATACAAAAAATCCATCTTTTTTACATTGACCATTTTTTCTTTCTTTATCTATTAATATTCCTTTTCCTTCTTGCGTTAATGATTTTTGATATTCCTCTATTCTTTTTCTTTTTTGTTCTTCACTTAATGTCTTATCCTCAATAATATTAAATATGTCTATTAATTGAAAAGAAATACTACCTCCAATTCTCTCCATATTACTATACCTCATATTATATTAACACTATTATACTATAATATAAAAAAAAGTAAAACATTTATCAACTTTTTTATTTTAATTTACCCATACCACAGTGGCAGTGGTACATATATAAGGTCTATTAAATAATCCCACATCAGTTATTCCCTCTTTAATAATGTTGTTTACTGCAATATTGCATGCTTCTACTATTTCTTTCTCTTTTTACATTAACATCTTCCTAATATACGACAGCACTAAAATCATATGGTTTTTCTGAACATTTTAATGAGAAAAATTTATTAAACATTATATTTTGCTCTTTTTCTAGAATATGTTGGTACATCATATCTGTCTAAATAATAAATTGCAATAGGTACAACCGACACAAAGAATAACAATATTTATAGACTTTTTTCCAAGTCATCTTTATATTTTTTATTTTTACCATACATTAATTTTTTTACACTTTTTTCTGCAGAATAATTCATCTTATAATGTTACGCATTTACTTGCCATTTGCCATTTTTCTTACCATTTTTTCTTTCAATTAATCCCTTTTCTTGCATTTCGGCCATATACGTTTTTACTGTTCTTACAGATTTATTAATCTGTTTTGCTATTTCCTCTTGTGTAATTTCAGGATTAACTTTAAGTATATTTATTATTGCTTGTTCTTCTAAGGTGTAATTATTGCCCTTTAAATTATTCTCATTTTTACTTTTAATATTGTCTATATGTGTATATCTATTCTTTAATTCATAATTGCTATTTGTTAGTAAATTATAAAAGAATTTTTCTAAAAATGAAGTGTCTTCAAATATATTCTTT
>CACWHO010000134.1:0-3118 GCA_902760765.1 uncultured Eubacteriales bacterium
TTTCCTCGTTGCTTATGTTCTATTGCTGCCCTGATTCTGCCTTGTCTATCCAAATTTTTTGGTGATAATCCAATTATCTCGTCAGGAGTAAATCCCATTTTTACTAACTCACTTATAGTATATCCTGCATCTTTTTCAAAGTCTTCTCTATATTTTTCATCTGTAATTATTGTTTTTTCAAAATCTAAACTTTGGTCTATAGCTATACTGTCCCTAAAAGAATTATTATTTTTTTTAGATGTTTTACTTTTTGGAAGTAAGTTTATTTCATATTTATTAAAAATTTTTTTGAATATACTTTTTATTTTATTTTTTGAAAAATTTTTTTTACATTCAGGACCATTTTCACAATATTTTCCATCTTTTTCAAAATTTTTATCTGATTTTAATACAGATTCTGGGGTTTTACCAAATGCAATATTGTCTCTATCCCATGTTGGGTCACAATTATACCATACACCATCAATTAAAACTTTATTCCATGCATGCCATTCTGCCTCACGATATTTTTTATAAATACTATCTGCCCTTTTTTTTAATATTTTTTTCAATGGTGAATCTTTTTTTAGATTACTGTAATAATTTAAAAAATTTCTCTGTTTCTTTAAATCTATATTTACAGGTCCACAAACATAAATTGCACCTATACCAGCCAGTTGCAATGCAGACTTTAAAATATATGCATAGCCACCGCAAACGGCTTTTCCATCTAGTAAACCATTTCTTAAATCCCTACTCCTAAATACATTTAGCTTTGAGTATTCTTCTTGTATTCTTGTTTCTGGATATACAGCAGGATAATCATATTCTATGTTTTTGCATACTCTATAATATATTTCGGAAAATTTTTCTAAATCACTTGAATTTGGATCAATTTTCTCTATTAGTTCGTCAAGCTTTTCTCTACAAGCAATAAATTCATTTATATCATAGGGATCTTGTTGGTAGTATCCTCCAACGATTGTATTTTTTCTCCCATATGCGAACCCCTGTGAACGAATTTGTATTTTTGTATATTTTGCACTCAATTTCTTTGCATCTTCTGCTGACAATTCTCTAATAGAGTCTATGGTAAGAATTCCATTTCCTTTATCTCTTAGCATCTTAGTCTCCTTTTAAATAAGTTAATCTGTCGCATCATATTCTTCTGTAACCTTATCTTATAGGGTATGAATTTGATTCATGTGATACTTGGATTTTTTTAGATAAGTCTTTTAATGTTTTTTTATCATCAACATCACTTCCATCAATATTTAACTTCTTTAAATTTTGCATTTGAGATGTAAGATTAAAGTCCTTAATATTTTTTATGTTTTGCATAGTAATATACTCAACATTTTGAAGATTTGTAAGATCTCTAAGGACTAGTCCATCTTCTGCACAATTTATATATACAATCTTTGGAAGTTTTATTTTTGGAAACTGATGATATTTGCATGTATTAAATTCAATACTACTTAAATTTGGAAATTCATAGAATTCTTTTGCATTAAATGAACATCCTGAAAAAAATAAGTCTTTTAAAGATTCTAAATTTTCCAATGCTTTAAGTTCTTCATCACTAATCTGGAAACGTTGAAGTGTCAGTTTTTCTATATTTGGCATTACTTTAAGCTCTTCTAAATTTATTCCTTTTAATTCTCCAGAATATGTAAAGTTATTTACACTAAATTCTTTTATACTTTCTAATTCTTCTCTTGAAAGTGGCTCACCAGAGAATTTTAATAATTTTGTATATATGTCTTTTACTAAAAATTTATTCATAATTCATTCTCATCCTTATCTTTTTTCATTATTTTATTATAACTTACAGTAAAAATCAATACAAAAAACGCAAAAGTGCATTAAACTTTTGCGTTTTTTATTTATTCTTGCTCAAAAATACTATTGAATTCTTCTCCAGTTATTTTTTCTTTTTCTATCAATACATTTGCAACTTGATCTAGCTTATCTCTATGTTCTCTTAAAATTGAACTTGCTTTAGCATAAGCCCAGTCAATTATCTTTTTAATTTCTTCGTCAATGATTCCTGCAGTTTCTTCAGAATATGATTTCTCTTGTGCAAAGTCTCTGCTACCTATTCTGTCACTCATTCCATATTTTGTAACCATTGCTTTTGCTATTTTTGTAGCTCTTTCAATGTCATTGCTTGCTCCAGTTGAAATATCATCTAGTACAAGTGCTTCAGATGCTCTTCCTCCTAATAGTGAAACAATGTTTTCTAGCATTTCTGTTTTAGAAATAAACGATTTATCTTCTGTTGGGCTATACATTGTGTAGCCTCCAGCCATTCCTCTAGGAATAATTGATATTTCATGAACTTGATCTTGTGTTGGTAAAAACTTGCTTACCACTGCATGACCTGCTTCATGGTATGATACAAGTTTTTTATCTTTATCTGTTCTTACTCTGCTCTTCTTTTCAGGTCCCATTGTAACCTTTACCATTGCTTCTTCTATTTCTTTTTGACCTATAGCTTGCTTATTTCTTCTTGCTGCTAATAATGCTGCCTCATTTAATAGATTTTCCAAATCTGCTCCTGTAAATCCTGATGTATTTTTAGCAATTACTTTTAAGTCAACATCTGCTTCAAATTTTGCTCTCTTGCCTTTACATCTGGTGCTGGTACAACTATTTGTCTATCAAATCTCCCTGGTCTTAGCAAAGCTTTGTCTAATACATCAGGTCTATTTGTTGCTGCAATTACAATTACACCTTCATTTGCACTAAAGCCATCCATTTCAACTAGCAATTGATTTAATGTTTGTTCTCTTTCATCATGTCCGCCTCCAAGGCCTGCACCTCTTTGTCTACCTACTGCATCAATTTCGTCAATAAATATTATTGATGGTGCATTTCTTTTTGCTTCGTCAAATAAGTCTCTTACTCTTGATGCTCCAACACCTACAAACATTTCTACATGTAGAAGAATGGAACTCCTGCTTCTCCTGCAACTGCTCTTGCAAGTAAAGTTTTTCCTGTACCTGGTTGGCCTACAAGTAATACTCCTTTAGGAATCCTTGCGCCCATGTCTGTAAATTTCTTTGGATTTTTTAAAAATTCTACTACTTCTTGTAGTTCTTCTTTTTCTTCATCAATTCCAGCTACATCATTAAAT
>CACWHO010000134.1:3219-4072 GCA_902760765.1 uncultured Eubacteriales bacterium
GGAATAAGTAAGTCAGATACTATTGCAAAAAATGGTTCATCATCCATAGTAACACTAACTTTATTCTGCTTCATTGCATCATTTAAGTTATCCATTAAATTTTGTACATTTGGAATGTTTACCTTTTTAACATTTGGATCATCTTTTAATTTTACTACAGCACCTGTTCCGCCATAGTCAATAACAATATCTGTTACTTCTCCATTATTTGCTTTTTCAATTAATTCTGAATACGTCATTTTTTTGTTTGACAATTCTATTACTTGTGGAATTACAAATAATAAAATAATTCCAACTATTAACCACATTGTAAATGTTTTAATTCCGTTTTTCATATATCTTTATCCTCGTTTTTTTTTTAATTTAATTTTGTTGCATTTCAAATGAAAATTCCGGTTTATTTTTAATTTAAATTTTTAATTTGCCTTTCGTTAATTTGAATTTTTAATTTCCCTTTTTTTACTTCCGCTTTTATATTTTTATAAATTATATACTTATTTCCAATATTGTTTTCTGCTAATTTTATTATATCATCTATGTTTTTCTTTGAAATGTTTTTGATGTTTCCATTTAACTTTTCTATTGATAACTGAATTATAGCCTTTTGCATTGCTATTGGCATCTTATTAAATTCTTTTATATCTATTTCAATCAAATGAGATTTTTTTGAACAATTTGTTGTTTCTATTTCTTTTGTATCACAGCTATTGCTTGTTTTATTATTTATTTTATTGCTTTTTAATTCTGCTATTTGGTTAAAATTTTTCTGTGCTTCTTTTTGTATGAATTCATTGTTTTCAGCTATTATTACTGATGTTCTACTTAATGTTTCAATTATATTTGGATTAAGTTC
>CACWHO010000135.1:0-2070 GCA_902760765.1 uncultured Eubacteriales bacterium
AGGATTTAAAGATGATATTTCTACATATTCTTGGCCAACATATGATGAATCAAAAACAATTGATGATGAAATAACTTTACCAATTCAATTTAACGGAAAATTAAAAGCTACTATTTCTATAAATAAAGATGAGGAAGAATCTTCTGTAAAAGAAAAAGTACATAAAGCTATTGATTCAAAATTGGATGGCAAAACAATAGTAAAAGAAATATATGTTAAAAATAGAATTTATAATATAGTTGTAAAATAATTTAATATTAGACCTGTTGAAAGCAAATTTCAACAGGTCTTTTGTAATGCAAACTTAATAATTTTTTAATTATCCTGAAATAAAAAATTGTATATTTATAGTATAATATATTTAGTATTTTTGCACGAAAATATAAATAATAGATTTTAAATCTAAATAAATACAAAGGAATTTACAAATGAGTATAAAATCAGAATTAAAAAAAGATGGAATTGAAGTAATTGAACAATTAGATACATTAAAAACTAATGCTATTGCAAAGCACATATCAGAAAAAATATGTGCTACTTTTCCTGAATTAAACTTTAATCAAGATAATTTATTTATAAAATTGTCAAGACTTAATATGTATACTGCAAAAATTCCAGATGGAATGGCAGAAGCAACATATTTCTATAAAAATTCTTCAATATATTTTAATGAACATATATCTGAAGAAAATTTGGAAAAATTTGCAATTCATGAATGTATTCATTATTTGCAGGAAGTTAAAGATAGCAGAAATTCACTTATCAAAATGGGCCTTTGCGAATATACAGAATTTAGAATATATGGTTTAGGATTAAACGAGGCTGCTGTACAGCTTATGACGTCAAAAATTTTAGGCACAAAAAAAGATTTTGTAAAATATTATGGAATTTCTTTTGAAGCAGCAAGCCCTAGTTACTACCCATTAGAGTGTGCATTAGTAAGCCAACTTGCATACATTACAGGAGAAGACATTTTATTTGATAGCACAATTAATAGTAATGATAATTTTAAAAATAAATTAATATCATTGATTGGGGAAAAGGAATTTTTAGAAATTCAAAATTCTTTGGACTTAATAATAAATTATGAGGAACAAATTACTAAGATAAATAACAAAATTGTAAAAATTGATGATAGAAATAAAAAAGTTGATAACTTAATATCTAAAATTAATGATTTAAAACAATCTATTGAAAATGAATTTATAGGTGCTCAAAACAATATTATAAAATCATATTTTGATAAAGAATTTGAAAGGTCAAATACTGTAGGAGAATTAGAAAATTTTAGAAAAAAATTATATAGCTTCAAAGACTATATTGGAGCTAATAGTGGTTATACATTTTTTAATGATTATTATGTAGATAAAATGGTTGAGATCGAAGAAAAGACAAATCTAATTCAAAATAACCAATATATACCAAAAGCTAGTATACAATTGCCAAAGGAATATTCAAGAATTTGGGCAATTATTGGATTTTTCAAAAATCTTTTCAAATTCAATAAATCAAAATCTTATAATGAAAATGATAATTTATAAAGGACATGATAAAAATGTATATAGATTTAGAAAAAGCAAGAAGAGAGTTTTTAAGCTATGCAAAAACATTTGATACAAGCATATCTCATATAGATAGAAAAATATGGCACTCATTAAGAGTAATGGATGCTTCAAATAAAATTGCTAAAATGCAAAATTTAAATGAAGAAAACATAGAAATTGCAACATTAATAGGATTATTACATGATATTGCACGATTTGAACAATTCACACAATTTCAAACATTTTCAGATTTAAATAGTTTTGACCATGGAGACTATGGGGCAAAATTACTATTTGAAGATGGTATGATAAAAAATTATATTGATACAGATAAATATAATAATATAATTGAAAAAGCAATAAAAAATCATAATAAATTTGCAATAGAAGAAGGATTGACACAAAGAGAAGAATTTTTTGCAAAACTTATAAGAGATGCAGACAAATTAGATATAATTTATGAATCTACTTATATTTTTTGGAAAGGTGAAGAAGATAAAATTTTATCATCTAAAATAGATGAAGA
>CACWHO010000135.1:2081-2540 GCA_902760765.1 uncultured Eubacteriales bacterium
CAAATAAAAAGGGAAAAAGGTAAAAAATATTTGTATATAAATAACATTATTAGTGTTATTGCATTTATATATGATATAAATTACAAAGAAACATTTGAATTAATACACAAGAATAATTATATAAACAGAATTTTAGATAGATATAAATTTGACAATGCAAATACGAAGGAAGAGATTGAAAAAGTTAGAAAAATAGCAAATGATTATATTAATGAAAAAATAAATATAAAATAAGAAATCATTTACATAAATACATTTATAGTAAAGGATGAAATAGTGAATGGGCAAAAATTTATTAATCACAGAAAAGCCTTCTGTTGCAATGGAATTTGCAAAAGCACTTGGAATTACGTCTAACAGAAAAAACGGATATATTGAATCAGACAAATGGATTATTACATGGTGTGTTGGACATTTAGTTACAATGAGCTATCCAGAAAAATATGATGAAAATCTAAA
>CACWHO010000136.1 GCA_902760765.1 uncultured Eubacteriales bacterium
AGTATTATTGATGATGATTTCTTAAATGAAATTCATAAACAACTAGTAGAAAAATAAATTCACAAAAACAGGAAAGCTAACAAAGTAAACATTCTTAAAGTTTACCAAAACTTAGCTTTCTTTTTTATGAAAAATCAATTAGTTCTAAATAAGACAACCAGTGAATATACTATATTAAACATTAAAAGCAAAGATTTAATAGATAACTATTAATGAGGGAAAAAGTCTAAAAATAATTTTATTTTTAAACCGATAAGTCCCTCCAGGAAGGAATGTGATTTAAATGACTGTTGATGAGAGAAAAAATGTAAACACTGGTGTAATTCAAAACCTTATATTAGAAAATAGAAAAAAACTAAGTGTTTCCGGAGTAAATGATGTATTAAGTTTTGATGATGAAATTGTAATGATAGAAACTGAACTCGGGCTATTAACAGTAAAAGGAGATAATTTAAAAATAAATAAGCTAAGCATTGATACATCAGAAGTAATTGTTGAGGGAGAAATATCATATTTAGCATATAGTGATAAAGATATTGAAAATAGTAGAGGCAATTTTATTAGTAAAATATTTAAATAAACAAAGGAAGGGATAAAATGGTATCTAATCAAGCACAACTTTTTTTAATATTTACAATAAATGGAATTATTATTGGAATTTTATTTGACATATTTCGTGTTCTAAGAAGGTCATTTAGAACATCAGATGGAGTTACATATTTAGAAGATTTCATGTTTTGGATATTAACAGGGATTATTTTGCTATATTCAATATTTACATTTAGTGATGGTGAAATAAGGTTTTATATGTTTATTGGTGTATTTATTGGTGCATTATTATATATGCTATTTTTTAGTAAAAACTTTATTAAAATAAATGTAAAAATAACTAAATTTTTAAGTAAGTTAATTTATAAGCTATTTTCAATAATAATTGTACCATTTAAATTTTTAAGAAAGATTTTTATAAAACCAATAAAAATTGTAATTATAAATCTTAAAAAAGTAAATTTTAAAAAGATATTTAAAAGTAGAAAAAAAGAAATTAGCACATGAAAATAAATATCGAACAGAAAAATAATATATAAAATCAAATTTTAAGTAGAAAAAAAGAAATTAATGCATAAAAATAAATTTTTTGAAAAATTTTTGTAAAAATTAGAAGGATTTTTGCATAAAAAGTAGAATAATATTGTATACGAATTTTGTATTGGAGATAAACAGATGAAAAAAAGAAAATTCTATGGAAGGTTACTTGTTGGATTAATATTAATATATTCAGTTTTTACATTAATTAATCAACAAAAAGTTATAAATCAATATAGTAAAAATAGTAAAGACTTGTCATTACAAATAGAACAAGCCAAAGAAGAAAATAATAAACTTATAGCAGAAAAAGATAATGTAAATTCAAAAGAGTTTATAGAAGAAAGAGCAAGAGATATGCTAGAGATGTACTATCCAAATGAGAAAGTTTATGTCGATACTAGTATGTAAATTAATATAATATTAATTTATTTTTATGCAACTTAGAAGGTAGTTAAAACTATCTTCTTTTTATTTTAGCAATTTTTATTAAATATGAAAATAAAACAATTTTGCAAAACAAATGAGGAACCAATAGTGAGTATATTGCTAAAAATGTATTTGCTTTTTTAAAAAATACATGTTATAATAACAATATAGTTATTTTTTAAAAAATTTTAATTCTTTTAAAAATCCCATTTTAAAAATTAAATATTAGGAGGAAGTTTATGATTAATTTAGAAGGAAAAACTTTAACTGAGCTTAAAGAACTTGCAAAGGAGAATAATATTAAAAATATTTCTAAGCTTAAAAAAGATGAATTAATAGAAATACTAGAAAAAATATTACCAACAAAAAATGAAAATGAAATAGAAGAAAAAGCAGAAAGTAAAATGCAATATGCTAGTGATAAAGAAGATGGTTACAAGCTTACAAACGAAGGAGACCAAATTGTTGAAGGCATATTAGAAATTTTACCAGATGGATATGGCTTTTTAAGAGG
>CACWHO010000137.1 GCA_902760765.1 uncultured Eubacteriales bacterium
CCTAAATTCAAAATAGTATTAATTTTTTCTTTATTAATATATTCTAAAAAAGCATTTAATGCATACTTATTTGCATGAATATCTGAAACTACTGCTATTCTTTTCATTCTACCATCTTCTTCCATGTTAATATAACTATACATAAAGGCTCCAAATATCTAATCATTTTATAAACCAATATTCGGAGCTAGTAAGCATTTATTTTTTAATTATTTAATACGTTTTGACAGTTTAAACATAATCCATTTTTTATGTCATCACTATATTGCCAACATCTTTGACATTTTTCTCCATCCGCATGTTCAACTTTTACTTCAATTATATTTTTTTTATTTTCTTGTATCTCAAGTTTTGAAACAATTAAAACATCTTTTAGCAAATTTTCATTTTTCTTTATAAAGTTGTAATTATCATTTGAGGCTATTATCTTTACTTTTGCTTCTAATGAATTTCCAATTACTTTATTTGCTCTTGCTTCTTCTAATTGCTTTGAAGCCAAACTCTTTATTTTCAAAATTTTATTCCATTTTTCTTCTAATTCTTTATTATCATATTTTTCATTAACTTCTGGATAATATGATAGCATTACGCTTTCAACTTTTTCTTCATCTTTATGTGGCATATATTTCCAAATTTCTTCAGCCGTATAACATGCCATAGGAGCAATTATTTTAACAAGTGCATTTAATATTTCATACATCGCAGTTTGGGCTGATCTTCTTTCAATTGAATCTGTTTTTGCAGTATATAATCTATCTTTAATAATATCTAAATAGAAATTACTCATATCTAATACACAAAATGTATTTATTGCTTGATATGCTTTATTAAAATCATATATATCATAATATTTTGTGCAATCTTTAAGTAATTTATTTAATCTCATAAGAGCCCATTTATCAATTTCCTGTAAATCTTCATATTTAACGGGATTATTTACATCAAAATCACTAATATTTCCTAAAATATACCTTGCTGTATTACGTATTTTTCTGTAAACTTCTGAAACTTGTTTTAATATATTTTTAGATAATGAAAGTTCAGATTTATAATCATTTGATAATACCCATAATCTTAAAATATCTGCACCATATTGTTTTATAATATCTTGCGGAGATATTACATTTCCTAAACTCTTTGACATTTTATGTCCATTTTCATCAACTAACATTCCATGTGTTACAACTTCTTTATAAGGTGCTTTTCCTTTTGTTGCAACAGATGTTAATAATGATGATTGGAACCAGCCTCTATATTGGTCATTTCCTTCAAGATATAAATCTGCTGTATCTGGTAATCCTCTTTCAGCTAAAACAGATTCATGCGTTGATCCAGAATCAAACCATACATCCATTATGTCTCTTTCCTTTACAAATTCTGTACAGCCACAATTTTCGCATTTTGCACCATCTGGTATAAGCTCTTTTTCAGATAATTCATACCATGCATTTGTTCCACGTGCTCTAACAATTTTTATAATTTTATCGAGACTTTCAGATGTAACATATTCTTTTTTGCAATTTTTGCAATAGAAAATTGGAAGTGGAACTCCCCAGGTTCTTTGACGAGAAATACACCAATCACTTCTATCTTGAATCATACTTGTAATACGCTCTTCCCCCCAAGCTGGATACCATTTAACTTTTTTAACTTCTTCTAATGCTTGATCTCTAAATCCATCAATTGATGCAAACCATTGATCTGTTGCTCTATAAATAACAGGTTTCTTACATCTCCAGCAATGTGGATATGAGTGAACAATATCAACTCTTTTTAATAAATATCCATTTTCATCTAACCAGTTTAATATTTCTTCATCAGATTTTGCATAAAACATTCCTGCAAATGGTCCTGCTTCTTCTGTTTGATGACCTTTTCCATCAACAGTTACAATCATATCTAATTTATTTTTAAGTCCACAATAATAATCTTCTTTACCATATCCAGGAGCAGTATGAACACAACCTGTTCCTTCTTCAAGATCAACTAAAATAGTATCATTACTTCCTAAAAC
>CACWHO010000138.1 GCA_902760765.1 uncultured Eubacteriales bacterium
TGTTATTACTTTATTAACTTTCAAAATAATCATCCTCCGTTTCTTATTACCAACCACTTTTTGGATATGATGCATTTATTGTTCCACCTGTTTGTTGAATTGTACCACCATTTGCAACAGTAGCATAATGTGTACCAGATGTTTCAGTAAGTGTTCCTCCTTGAATATAAGCATTGCCTCCTGCACAATATAAATCACCAACAGCAGATTGAATTGAACCACTTACCATATAGAATTTACCTGCTTGGACATATACAGCAGTATTTCCTGTACAAGGAGTTGTATTTTTTCCACCATTCCAATAAGCTTCTCCTCCAATCATTTGAAGTAAACCTTGTGTAGAATTAACTACTGCACCAGAACCTACAGTAAGTTTTCCATTTCTAACAATAAGAACTGGTCCTACATTGTCAAATGTTCCACCTTTAATATTGCATTCTCCTCCATCAACAAGGAAGAAAGCTGTCTCGGTTGATTTTCCATGGAATGTTCCTGATTGTATTTCAAGTTCTCCTGCATCAATATTGATTCCAATACTTGTTTCAGAACCAGTTATTGTTGTATTACCACTAATCGTTGTTTTTCCACCATTATTATATAATGCAAATCCAGCCCAAGAATTAATTGTTCCTCCTTGTAAATTTGTTGTACCAGCATTATAAAAAGGACATGTACAATCAATTAATCCACCTGTTAATGTAAATTTACCAAAATTCATAATGTTCATATTGGCCCCTTGGGTTCCAGTATATGTTCCACCAGTCATCAAAATTTCTCCTGTAGCATCAACAACAATACCTGTTTTAGATGAAGGGTTATTTTGTTTTAATGTACCTCCGTTAATTTCAATCTTTCCCATAGTGTATAGTAATTGGTTATTATCTGAATTCTCAAAATTGCCATCATCTATTTTTATATATCCGCCTTCTTCACAATATATAGGTGCTGGAGCTTCATTTCCTGTACCTTTAGTATATGTTCCACCTTTAATATTAATTGTTCCTGTGTTTTTGGCTAAAAGTATTGGATTATCACCACCAGTATAAGTACCTCCTGCAATATTTACTGTACCATTTGTTATGGCTGCAACAGCAGGACTATCATTATTTCCAGTTATTGAAACTTCTTCTCCTAAATTTAATACACCACCATTTGAAGCAATAACTGCATTATCTTCAGTAGATGAAACATTTCCATTAATTGTTACACCTGATAAACCTAATCTAGTAATACTTTCTTTAGTTGATACATTAAATGTACCACCACCTGCAACAAGAGTTGTACCTGTTGAATTACTAATTGAATGAGTATTTAATATTAAATTAATTTTTTTACCTTTAAGAGCAACTAATTGTGTATCATATACATCTTGATATAAAATTATTGTTATTTCATCTGCGTCAATTGTATCTAAAGCTTCTTTTAAACTACCATAATTGCTTCCATTTACATTAACTGGATAATCTCCATATACAGCATATAAAGTTTTGTCATCATTTACATTAATATTTTCTCCTGGATAATATTTAGATGTTTTTGCATCAGAATTTTCAGCCCAACCAAGAAAATTGGTTCCATCTTTCGAAGGTTTTGTTTCTGAAATTTTATAAGAATTAGTATTTTTTAATTTTTCAGTTTTTGGAGCATTAGTTCCACCATTTGCATCATATGTAATTGTAATTTCAGTTTTTTCCTGCGCTATGGTTTTACCAATTATAACGTTAAAACTCTTATCAATTTCAAATTCAACATCATTATTATTATTATATTTGTATTTTCCTTTAACTGTATCATCACCATCAGCATAATCATTTAATGTTATTTTACTATCATATTCTGGCAATTTATCATGAATCTTTTGCAATGTTACTTCTTCCCTATTTGGCATTGAATCTGTTTGCAANNNNGTTTTTGCTAATGTAGAATTGGATAATAAGCTAGTGTTTCTTAATTCTAATATTGTTATTGTTGCTAATATTACCAGAATAATTATTGTAATTACCAATGCTATCAATGTAATCGCTTTGCTTTGTTTAAACTTTTCTTT
Organism: uncultured Eubacteriales bacterium; assembly: GCA_902760765.1. Lineage (GTDB taxonomy): Bacteria > Bacillota > Clostridia > TANB77 > CAG-508 > CAG-269. The sequence goes on from CACWHO010000138.1 coordinate 2,048, forward strand.
TGTTTTCATTTTCATCCCTTCCTCTCTAAAATTTATAAAATACATATTGACTAATAACTTCACATATTTTTTTATTAGATTTTAAAGGATGCTTGGAAATTTGTAAATAATGGTACTACCAATATATATATACATATATACATCCACAAGGGTTCTAGCGATTATTATTTTTTTATTACTTTTTCATTGCATTTTTATTTAAGGTAATATTCAATCATTTTTTTATATTGGTCTTGTGCATTTATCCTTTTTCTTCTTTATATTCTTTAAGTCCTCTATAATAAAATAATTTGTCTTTATCCATAATTATAAATGGAATAATATTGTTTTTTAAACACTCTTTGAACATTATTGCTCTACCAACTCTGCCGTTTCCATCTTGGAATGGATGTATACTTTCAAACTTATAATGAAATTCTATTAAATCGTTTATTGTTATTTTTTCAAGTAAATTATACCAATCCAACAATTTTTTTATGTCTCTTTCGACATTTCTAGGAGATGATGTTTTTACATTTCCGACTTCATTTGCTAATTTTTTATATTCACCAACATTAAACCAATCCTTTTTGCTGTCAGATGTTCCCGTTTTTAGAATTTTATGAAATTTTTTTATTATTTCTTCAGTTAATTTTTGAGTTGCATTATCAATCATATAATCAACTAATTTAAAGTGATTAATCGTTTCTTGTATATCATCTACATTGATAATTGTATCTTTTTCAAATAAGATTGTATTAGTTTCATATATATATCTTGTTTGCTCTTCTGTTAATTGACTTCCTTCAATATGATTTGTATTATATGCAAATGATATTTGAGTTGCATAATATAAGTTTCCTTTTAATTTCATATCTTTTTGTTCTTTTAAAACTTGTAAAAGATTTATTTTTGATATATCAATTTCATCGTCTTTTAGTAATTCATCTATTGTTATATTAAATGTTTCTGCTAGTTTTTTTATTGACTCAATGTTTGGTTCAATTGTTCCTGATTCGTATTTTGAAATCGTGCCTGGCTCTACCTTTAATATTTCAGCTATGTCCTTTTGTGTTAACTTGTTTTGCTCTCTATATTTTTTTATTTTATTACCAATATTCATATACTTTTCCCTTCTTTGTTATGATAGTTTTATTATATTTATATTATATCATATTGTTTCCAAAAAAGAAAGATATTATTAGATTTTGTTCTAATAATATCTTTTTTAGAAATTTTTGTTTCTATCTTTATTTTATGTTTAGTTGGATATTAGCTGGTAAAGAAACTAACGGGCAGACACAAGGGTTCTAGCGATTATTATTTTTTTGTTACATTTTCAATTTATTTATTACCTCTGTAATTAATTTCACTTATTTTGCTATGCCCTCCATCCTCATTTTTATTTTACGTATATATTGCTTTTTTCTTGGCAATTATTGTAATTATAAAAATGTTATGATATTATATATTTATAAAGTTTTAAAGAAGGTGTTTTATTATGGATCATACAGATTATGGTTATGAAAAGAATCGTTATATAAGTACTGGTAGAGCATTGGAAAACACATATAATGGTTCATTAAAAGTTCTTATTTCTGAAAAGTCAAAAGTTGATAATTACGGTCAGACTTTAGAAGAGAGAATTAATAGAATTGATGCTATAAAATACTTTTTAATAAAATTAAATGTTTCTATTACTAATAGAATTGAGATTGCTAAAAATGATGCAAATTTGTTAAATTATGAAAATAAAAATTTTACGCAGGCAGATTTAGAAAGAACTTTTGGTGAAATTGATGAGCATATAGAAAATTATGCAAATAACTCATATGAAATAGATGCTTTCCTTGATACTTTAAAAGAAAAATTAAAAAGAGATTTAATTCGTTTAAAAGGTGAAAAGCTAAAGTCTCTTTTAAAAAGTGAGCAAACAAAAAAAGATATTGATTTTAGTTCAAAAATTGAAGCTGCTATTCGTTCAAATTTTAATGAGTCAGTTGCAGCAGATACACGTTATAAGAAATGTAAAAATGAATTTATTCAAAAACGTGATTATGCAAAAAATCATAATAAAAAATTTATTACAAGCATAAATAATTCTTTTGATATTGAAAATAATATTGTTTCAAGAGAATTTATAGAAA